>WRMR01000034.1 GCA_009776995.1 Planctomycetaceae bacterium
ACTGAAAGCCGTGACCACACAGGCCGGATATCCTGACGCGATGGCTCAGGCGGAAATGATGCTTTCCCAATTGCAGGGCATCGACACCAAGCAACCCATCGGAATCGTCATTCAGGCGGACGACGAATCGTTCGGCGGTTACGGGTTTTTGCCTATTCCAGACATTTCGGTCTCGCCGCTTGCCGGATTTCTCCAGTTTGGCGAAAAGCAGGCGGACGGCTCCGTGATGATATCGCTCGCACAGATGAATCCCATGATGCCGCCGATCTATATCAAACAGTCGGGCAAATGGGCTTTCGTTTCTGTTGCGGAACTGCCGAAGACTCTGCCGACAGATCCGGTCAAACTGCTCGAAGGCATGGAAAAAGAATACTTGCTGGGCATCAAGGCCAACATCGCCAACCTGCCGAAAGACCTGTGTCTGGGTGTGTTGAACATGATTCGGATGACAGTCGAAATGCAAGCGCAAACCGAGGCGGACGCCGAAGCAGTCAGTGCCGTTTTTGACCAGTTTGAAACGCTCCTGGAAGAACTGAAAACCTTCAGTTACTGCATTGCTGTCACGCTGCAGAACGATATTGTTGTTGACACAACGGTCGAAGCGGTGGCCGGTTCGGTGTTGGCGGCGGATTTGGCTTCTGCGGCATCCATGAAGACAAACCAGATCGGGTTTTTCCAATCGCAGGACAGTATCGCCGCCCTTGTGGGTGCGGGTGTCCTGAACGCCATTGTCAAGCAGCAATATACCAGTCAGTTGACGAAGTTTTTTGAAGGTGCCCATGAAGGCATTGAAGATGGTGACCTCGACGCAGACGGAATCGCCGCTGCCAAGTCCGTTCTTGATAACGTGGAAGCCATGTTGTTAAGCACGATTGACGCCGGGAAAATTGATATCGGTGCAACGTGGCGGAAAAACGGCACATTGTTGGTTGGTGCCGCGATCACCGACGGCAACAAGCTGCAACAGGCACTCGAAAAGAGCCTCGTCGCTGTGCCGGAAGAGTTCCGTCAATTTGTGAAGTTCAACACGGAACAATACGAGGGGTTTGCCGTTTCGACAATTGCGGTGCCAACAACGATTTTACCGCAGGAAGGCATGTCATCTGATCTTGCCTCGCGGACAATGACATTGCATATTGCAATCAAGGACACGGGCATTGCGCTGGCTTTCGGGTTGGACGATACGGTGCTGGCCGACCTGAAAAAAGCGATCACTGCGTCGAAAATACCCGCGAATATCCCGCCGACCACCTTCGTATTCACTCCCGGAAATCTCGTGGACTTCTTTACTTTGATTGGCCCCAGCGGAGACAATGAAGGTTACGAACAAGCCATGGATATGGTGCGTTCCTTCCCGCCGGATGCCCAAATCACAGGCACAAATTCGTACAGCGGGAATACGCAAAAAAGCAAGGTTGTCGTGAGCGGCAAACTGCTGCCGGGGATCGGCAAATTCATCGGTGTCAGTATTGAAGCGGCTCAAAAAGCACGTCAAATCATACAAGAAAGAAACAGCGGTGATTTTGAAATCGATCAATTCGATTTTTGAGAGCCGTGCTTCTTGTTGCATACGGAAGCACAGAGGCATGGAAAATACTGTGGCGGTTGCGACATGACCGCCCAGCCTTTGTGTCTTCGTGCCTCTGTGTGTAATCTTGTCATCCGCAACGCCGCGACATGATGGTCGCCGGTGTTTTTCAGAAAGAACTATCACGTCCTCCGTTTCCATGACAGTCATTCATTATCTTGGCCCGGTCGGGACGTTTTCCGAGCAGGCAGCCCAAATGCTGGGCAACGACATGATCAACATGATCGCCATGACGCCTGAAAAGGCTTCCGGCGGCTGTTCGTTCATCCCGCAGCCGACACTCGCACGGGCTATGGCGGCGGTTGACGGCCCCGACACTTTTGCCGCAGTCGCGTATTACAACCTCATCGAAGGTCTCATCCAGGAAACAGCCGACCTGATTGTCGAACACGGGCTGGAAGTACTCGCCGCACGGCAGGTTCCCGTCCGGTTCGCTCTCGGCGGTTTTCTTCCGGGAGACACGGTTCCCGATCCGAATGCGGAAGTGCCGGTTTTTTCCCACCCGAAAGCCTTGGCCCAATGTTCGGATTTTTTACAGGAACACTTTCCCGCCGCGACGTTACACGCAATGTCGAGCACCTCCCAGGCCGTGCAACACGTTGCCGAACACCGCACCGGACTGGTCGTCGGGCGACTTGAGACGCTCAAAAGACAAGGCGTTCTCATCCTGCACAACGATGTCGGCAACCGACAGTATTCCCGGCAGAATTACACGGAATTTTTGCTTGTTGGCCGGAAAGACCACCAACTCAAAGTGCCGTTGCAACCATCACCGGAGTTCCCCATCAGGACGCTTATTGCCGTCATTCCGACGGTCGATCGCGTCGGGCTGTTGGCCGACATCCTCGGGCAAATCGCGTTTTTCGGAATCAACCTGCTGAAGATTCACTCGCGGCCTGCCCTGACGGACGCTTTCGGGGCGGCACCGCAAATGTTTTACCTCGAAACGGACATCGCCGCCGATTCGAAGGAATTACGCCTGTGCATCGAAACACTTGACATGCGACTGGCCAAACACGGCGAAAGAGATTACCCTTCCCGGCATGGCACCGAACATCAAGTCGTCCGTGTGCTGGGGACATATCATTTGCACACACTGGGAGAACAATAACATGAAACATACAATTCCAATGATGACACTCACACTTTTCGCGTTGACATCAATGGCCTGCGCGCAACCCTCTGAACCACTCCAACATTGGAAATTCGGGTCCGCAACGCTTTTCCACATTGGGGACACGGCATCCGGGTTTGCGCCGGAAACGTTTGCGGTGGAAAAAGCGACTTTCGACAAGTTCGCGACCAACGGCCGAATACCATCGTCTGTGTCCGCGTTTTTGCTCGAATACCCGACGGAAAACTACATTCTCATTGACGCGACGATGGGGGCACCCAACGGCAATTTCAAGGCCAATCTCACAAAAGCAATGGGCGGTTACCATCCGGAAAAGATTGCACTGGTGTTGATCACACACCTGCATGGCGACCACATCGGCGGACTGCTTGACCGCGACGCCCGGTGTTTTCCCAATGCGAAAGTTTTATGCTCCCAACCGGAATACGAGTATTGGGCCGCGCAGAACAACGCTGCGTTCGATCGCGTCAAAAAGGTTTATGGCGATGATTTCTGCGGTGGGTTTGAGTTTGATGAAGCCATCAGTCTTCCCGGCGGGGACGGGCAAAGTCCGGCTTCTGTCACGCCGCTCAACGCCATCGGGCACACGCCGGGACACGCCGTGTTTCTGATGGAATCCGAAGGGGAAAAATTGATGGTCATCGGTGATTTGCTTCATGCTGCCGCGATGCAGTTTCCGATGCCGGAAATCTGCGCTCGTTTCGACATGGACACCGCAGAGGCTGTCAAAGCCAGACGCCGCATCCTCGACAAGGCTGTCGAAGAAAACATCCCCGTCGCAGGAATGCACATCCCAAGCCCCGGCATCGGCTTCGTGAAAAAGAACTCAGACGGTGGTTATGGATTTTCGCCGATAACCAGGACGAATTGAAGTTCCTGCATGCAAAAGAACGGCAATTTGGTGTTTTTCAAAAGGTATAACAAAGCGGTCACACTGTGACCGCTGTTTCCATTCTGTCCCACGCCAATCATCTGGCATTTTAAGCAGGGCAGCATTCGGGAACGCAAGTGACCGGTTCAACGGTATAGCACCTGAAAAACCCGTTGCTTACGCTCCGGGTTACTGTTTTAAAACTTCACTTTTCTTGGCGTTGCGCGGTATGTTTCATAGCAATTCTTATGGTTGCGCTATCAGATAAACAATCTTTTCAACGCAGAACGTCCACCAGAAGAACGCGACCGGTGCGGCGAGGATGAGCGAGTCGAACAGGTCGAGAAAACCGCCGATACCGGGAATCAGTGAACTGGAGTCTTTTTTGCCGACATCACGCTTGATGAGTGACCCTGCCAAGTCGCCCAGCGAACCGGCCAGGGCGACAGCCAGTCCGAAAAACAACCAATTCGTCACGGTCGCCGGGGCGGGGTTCAAAACAGAGAAGCAGAACCACGATGTCAAAACCCCAAAGACCAGTCCGCCGATTCCGCCTTCGATCGTTTTTTTCGGACTGAGTTCCGGAGCCATTTTATGCCGTCCGAACATGCGACCGACTGTGTAGGCACCCGTGTCGTTCATCTTGACAATAGCGATCATCATCAATAGTGGAACCAGACCATAGGTCATGCGCAGCAAAATGATAAAACACACCAGCAGACCGAGGTAGCCCATGATGAACACGGCACCAGCCAGGTTGATCGTCACGCCACCGGGACGCTTATAACGCAATATTTCCCCGGCAAAGGCGACCAGGATGCCACCGGCAAAGGTAAAGAGTATCCCCATCGCGGCACCAGCGGCCCACTTCCAGGCCACATCGCCCAGTTGTCCCATGCCGGGAAAGTACAAGCGTTCGTGATAGTGGCCGACACAAATGACCCAGCAACAGACAGCCATGAGAAACGTGCCGATGTAAACGCTCGAACGTCGCGGGTGCAGCCCCCCGGCGGAAAGCAGATCGAGTAATTCCCCGCATAAAAAACCGAGACTGACCAACAACACCGGCAAGAGAGCCACACCCTTGATCGGCAACATTTCGTCGATGTATGCAAGGGCAAGGATCACCGCAATGGCCGGCAGCGCAAAAAGAAGTCTCTGTTTCAGCATGAATACCTCTTCGACTTTCGCCACACATGATTATGCCAATTTTTCGAACGAAACAGACACAGTGAAATAACAGCCGGAATGATGCGTAGCGGAATGGCGGGATTCCCCAAATGGCAAACGTTTTGATTCATCCCGTCATTTTGCCGGAATACCGGCCTCATTCCGGCTTTTGTTCTTGAGGAAAGGTCTCCTGCGAAAGCCTTTTCTCACCCGAATCGGTCTCCCGGTTGCAAGGGATAACCCCGCAGGAAAGCGTCCGCCGGCATCATCTTTCGACCGGCGGGTTGAATCTCGAAGACCTGCAAAACGCCGTTACCCGTTGCCACCATCACCCGGTCATCGGAAGCCTCCAGTACCTTGCCGGGAACAACACCTGTTACTTCGGTCTCAAGCTGTCGCACATGCCCAAGAATCAGCCGCATCGGTTCGGATTCATTTTCCACCGCGTTTTGCCAGTGCCAGTTGGTAAAAACTTTCGGCCAGGGTTGCAGAGCCTGGTATTGCCAAACGATCTCCTGAGCCGAACGCCGCCAGTCAATTTCGCCGTCCTGCTTTTTGATTTTCGGTGCTTTTGTGGCAAGTTCGTTCCGTTGCGGCACGGGCGTCAATGTCCCGCTTTCAAATTGCGGAATAACGGACACGACAAGCTCTGCCCCGATTTGTGCAAGCTTCTCCTCAATTTCGACCGCCGTATCGTCGGGCAACACCGGCACAGGCTCGGACATGGCCACGACCGGCCCGGCATCCAATTGCGGAGTGATGTGAATGACGCTTACCCCGACGGTCGGTTCGCCGTTGAGCAACGCGCGGTTGATTGGAGCCGCCCCGCGATATTTCGGCAACAGCGAGCCGTGCAGGTTGATGCCACCAAACCTTGTCACCGCCAAAACATGCGGTGCCAGAATTTTCCCATAATCACAGACGAAAAGCAAATCAGCCTGCCAACCGCGTAATGTCGGCAACAACGACGGATCATTAATATTTTCCGGGTCGAAAATTTCGAGACTTGCCGCCGAAGCAACACTACGAACAGGAGCCACGACCGCTTTTGATCGGTGCCCGTCGCGTAAAGGCATTGCCACAACTGCCACGATGTCGTGTCGGCTGTCCAAAAGTCGCTCGAATGTCGGAACGGCAAAGCCGCCCGTCCCCATGAACACGATACGCATGGTTTTGCTTCTTTGAAGGCTTCAGGCTTCGGACTTCCGGTCGGAATGAATGTGGTGTGCTGAAGCCCGAAGACAAACTCTAGTGCCGGCGTCCGCGGCTGTTGCCCTGGCGGTCATTTTTCGTAACCGGACGGCGTTGCATGTTTTTCTCAATGATGTCCCGCACGGCATCATCCCAACCGGCAACGACGATTTTTTGCGTCGGTGATTCCGCAACAGGTGATTTGGCACGATGTTGAGGTTGTGACGTAGCCGGTTGACGCGATGGCGGTGGTGGCGGCAATGGTTTTCGCTCTTCCCGGGAATACCGGTCACGGCCGGCTTCTTTTATATCAAAGGCATTTCGCGTGCCATGTTCCGGATCGGCCTTACTGGTTTCGTCGGGGAAATTGCGCTGACGATTTTTTCGGAATGTCCGTGGCTCTGTTTTTTTCGATTCCCCGCCCTCATGGAGCCAGTCTTGATCATCATCGGCAAAGCGTTCCAGGTTAACGGCGAAGCCTTCCTGCCTGTCCCGGTCGGCAAAAGCAAACGACGCGTCTTCCGCTGGTACGTCCGGTTTGTCGAATTTGCGGTTCTTGCCTCTGGATTGCGGTTTTGGTTCCCAAGCCGGACCATTATAAGATGGATCGATGTCAATATCATTGAAGACAGGATTCTCAAACGAGACTTGCTGAACGTCAGCCGTGTGTCGGCGTTGTTGCTTATTCCCGGATTCACGATATGAAACTTCGCGTCGGCTACGATCCGTGTCACCCTGCGAAGGTTCCCGTGGATGCCTGTCGTCAAATTTTTCATAAGTGCCTCGGCTGCGGTCATGACGTTTTTTGCCGGACGAATGTTTGGCCAAATCATCAACCGGCATTGCCTCGGCAACCTGATGGCGAGACTCCGGTTGTCGTTCGACCTTTTGGGCATCAGGCTGGGGCGATGAGTTACCCGGAAACACAGGCATACCGGCCTTCTTTTTGAAAACAGGGGCAGGCTTGCGAGGTTGCCAGAGCGAGGTCGGCAATTCGTCGGACAACAATGGGTCAAACGGTGTTTCACTTTCCGCTGATTCACCTTTCGATCCCAAGGCTGAAACGGGAAAATCTTGCAGAGGTTCTTCAGCCGGGGCTGGAGCAACCATTTCTGTTTGTTGCGATGACTTGGCTTTTTTCGGCGAAGCGAACGCGTTTTTGGGAATGTCGCAATCACCGAAGTCACCAAAGCCGAACAAATCGTCGGTTTTTTGGCGGGACAATACGTCCCAGGAATCACTTTCCTGTTCTGAAATTCCAGGAAAATCCGTGTTGACAACCACCGTTTCTTTGTCCTGCGCCAGAGAAGATGCTTCGTGATTCAAGTTTTCCCAGGGAGTTTCATCAGTCTGTGGGGTGGCATCACGAGGATCGGCCGCTTTGACCACCGTAACCTGGTCGTGTTCGACCGGCGAGGAAAGCAATCCCAATTCTGACTGCAACGCCAACCAGGAATCACTTTTTGACGGACTTTCGTTTGTTTTTTTCTCTTTCACTCGGATTTCTTTCGTTTTTGCGTGAGTTCGGGCATTTCGCGATATTATCGTGTACTTCGCGTTAAAAAGACAACACTTTCATTACTTTCATTTTCACTTCATATAACCCTTTGCCAAGAGTATAAATCCTGCACAGGAAATTTGAAAGGGTGGCGTTGAAAAAACACGAATTTTTCATCATTTTTTTGGCAAACTCAAATAAACGAACATTATTGCGACAAAAATGGGAGCAAAGAATCACTTCCCTTGAAATTTTTGTGTTTGACTTCACCGGATGAATTACCAAAGAAAATTGTTTCATTATCAGCCGCGAAACAGAGGGCTGTCACACCCTTGGCTTGTTTTTCACTGATTCCCGGTTCCAACATCGTGCCTGTGACGACATTCCAAATGTAGATTTTACCGTGTTTTCCACTTGCTTCCTGGGTTCCGACCGCAAGAAATGCGTTGTTGTGCGAAAACTCCAGCGTTCGGATGGAACCATCATGCACCCCCAATTCCTTATGCATTTTGCCGCTCGCAACATCCCAAATGCCGACATAACCTCCTTGTCGTGAAGGCAATGCGAGAAATCGCCCATTCGGCGAAAACCGGGTTTTTTCAGTCGACGGGAAGTTACTTGGAACAGAAATCTCACGAATCAGTGACGGTGTGCCGTTTTCATCCAGAACTTCCAACGAACAGATGGCAACCGTCGAACCTCCGCCGGGAGTACCCCCATTTTTGATTGTCGTAGCTATATGTTTTTTGTCGGGAGAAAATGCCAAAAACCGGTCAACATTTTCCGATAAAGCAATGGTGTCGCTTTGTGCGTCAACAGACTGCACTTGCCAACCTGTGCTTGCCAGACAGGCGACAAGGCTTCCGTCATCGGAAAGGCATTTCGGTTCTTCGAGCGGAATCATCTCGACCGTTTCGTCGCTGAGTTGCACCCGGATTATCCCCGCGTTTCCGCAGGCAACGACGTATTTGCTGTCCGGTGAAAAGGTTGCGGCCAAATTGGAACCGACCCGGTGCCTGCTGACCAAAACGTGTTTTTTCTTTTCAATATTCAAAATCTGGAGAATATCGCCGCTGAACGACTCGCCTTCTTTGGCCGCAATGTGTTGACCTTGAATGAGATACTTCTCGTCGGGCGAAATTGCGAGCGTTTGCACGGGCGAGTAATTTTTTGAGGCCGGCATGGGGGAAATGGGAAGACTTTTATTGATTCTCCCCAGTGAGTGAGACGCCAGGCCGCATCCTGTACAGAACATCGTGGATGCTGACAGTACCACAACTGCATAAAACAATGCAATTGTTCGGGTTAGCATTTTTGTCACTGTTTCTTTGTCAGGTAATTCGGGCATAATTGGTTTAAACTGAGAAAATTGGGAAAGGTTCTCGCAAAAGACAGCGATTTCCGATAGGAACGATAACGATTAATTGTCTCCAAGTCAATACGAATATGAGCCGCCACTGGATGAGAGAAAAGCCGATGGAAGACGACCCTTTGCTGACGGACTTGATTCCCAAGCGGTTGGGGACCTTTTGGCTGCTCTTTCTTCTGGGACTGGCCAGTGTCGCTGTCCTTCAATTTCTGTACTTCAAACTCCCTGAGATCAGTTCGGTCATCGAAGCGGAAAATATCACGACATTCGACGTGACTTGCCGCGATTCGCTGGCATCCTGGATGATAACGCTCTTATGGGGAGTGGCCGCGTTTGGGTCGGTTCTCGTTTATATGATCTGCCGCCGGGAGCAGGATTACCGTCGTTTGAGCGACATTTGGATTTGGGGTGCCATCGCCTGCCTTTATCTCAGTCTCGACCAGGTGGCCGGACTGCGTATTGTGTTCCGCGATGTCATGGTTTACAGCACAGGCACGGAGCTGTACGGAAACGGAAACCTTTGGTGGGTCTCGGTTTATCTGATTGTCTTCGGGATGATCGGGACGCGGATTCTGACCGAAATTCATTATTACCTGCCTGCGTGCAATTCGCTGTTGATGGCCGGAGCCTGCTTCATTATTTCCGCCTGCGCCGAATTGGGACTGATTCTGTCCGGTAATTCCGTTCAGAACGCCATGCTCTGTTCCGGGGCGGCGATGGTCGGATGCCTTTTCCTGGTGCTGTCGATCGGGCTGTACGGACGGCGGATCATTATCACCGACCCAACGACGTACAATATGTGGTACTCATCGATCTGGCGGAAACTGTCGCGGCGGGTCAATCCGACGATGTACAAATACAAGAACAACGACCGTTACGAAACCACGGACGTCTATCAGGACAGCGATTCCCGCAGGTACGATGATGATGGTTCCCATCGGCCAGGACGACGTCAAACCGCCGCCGACTTGCGTGCCAGAAACGAATATTGGGACGATGCGGAAACCCTCAGCCCCGCCGACCAGGAAGCCATGCGCCGCCGCAGAGACCGCATCAAAAAATCGAAAAAAGGAACGTTTTATTAAGCGCAGAGTGCAAAGTGCAGAGTGCAGAATGATGTGAGCCGCATCGCCCTGCGGCGCGATTGTTTTTTCGCGAATGACGCAGAGGATATTTGAACCCCCGGTTGAAATGTGGTAAAAAAGAGGGTTGTTTTGCTGGCACAACCCGGCAATGGAAATCTGCTCGTGACAATCGAAAACCTGTGAGGTGAAAACCATGTCAACGGACAATACAAACCCTGTCGCGCCGCAAGCGGGTGGTTCGGGAAAGCTGTTTTTGGGAATCGCCATTGGCTGCGGATGCTCGTTGCTGATGGCGTTGATGCTTGCGGCGGTTTTGGTGTTATTTTTTTTGAATCAATTTCGGGTTTCTCGGGCTTGTTTCGTTAGTACACCACCCCCTACAATGTCTCTCGTCGAATCTTCATCGTCATGTACTCAAGATATTGGGATTGCTGAAAGTGGTTCCGTTGAAGAATCCGTGGAATCAGCCGATTCAATGGAATATTCAATGGAATGATTTGGTCTGCATTCCGTCGATACGGCGGTCGCGGCGTGTCAGCCGCAGCGTGACAAGAAAATCTTGCCCTGAGGCAAGAAAATGTTGCCACAAACCGGGAATTTTTCAACGAAAATCAATTTTTTGGCCATTCCAACGGCGGTCACGGCGTGACCGCCCTGCCTTAACTAGCCCCTCACCACTCGCCCCTCGCCCCTAGCCACTAATATGATTCGCACACGTTTTGCCCCCAGTCCGACCGGTTATTTGCACATTGGCGGGGTTCGTACCGCGCTGTTTTGCTGGCTTTTTGCGAGAAAGCACGGCGGCAGGTTTCTGCTCCGTATCGACGACACCGACCAGCAGCGGAATGTGCAGGAAGCGTTGCAGCCGATATTGGACGGTCTCCAGTGGCTCGGCATCGACTGGGACGAAGGGCCGGTGGTTGACGGGCCGTATGCACCATATTACCAGTCGCAACGTGCCGAAAAATATCAGGCGGCCGTTGCCGAGCTGTTGCGGCGCGGCTTTGCGTACCGCGATTTTGCGACGCCGGAGGAAATTCAGGCCGAGCGTGACGCGGCCACGGCGGGCAAACAGACCTTTGTCTATAGCCGCCGCTGGATGGCCGAAACCGATGCCGACGCCAGGCGTTTTGAAGCCGAAGGCCGTGCCGTGGTCGTGCGGCTCAAAATGCCGCGCGAAGGGCAACTCGTGATCAACGACCACATTCGTGGCGAAGTCGTGTTTGACTGGGCCAACGAGCAGGATCACGTCATTCAGCGTGTCGATGGTTCGTGCCTGTATCACCTGGCCAATGTCGTTGACGATTTCGAGTTCAAAATCACGCATGTCATTCGGGCGGAAGAGCATCTGTCGAACACGCCGCGGCAGGTGTTTATCATTCTATCGCTCGGCTACCCGACGCCGGAGTATGCCCATTTGCCGTTCGTCGCCGAGCCGGGCAGCAAAACGAAATTGAGCAAACGCAAGCTCGACAAGTACCTGAAAAACCGCGATTTTGCCAGGCTGGTCGAACACGGACGGCTGATCGCCAAACGCATCGGGCTGGAGGTCAAAAGCGACGATTTCAACCCGGTCATTACGGACTTTTACGAAAAGATCGGCTTTTTGCCGGAAGCGGTCGTCAATTACCTCGCACTGCTCGGCTGGTCGCTCGACGATAAATCGGAGTTTTTCACCATCCGCGAGCTGACGGAACTATTTTCGCTGGAGCGCGTCACGAAAGGGGCGGCGTCGTTCGACCCGCAAAAACTGATGGCGTTCCAAGAAAAGCACATGCAGCAGAAGTCGGTGGACGAAAAATATGCGTTGTGCCTGCCGTTTCTGCAAAAGGCGAAATACGTTGGCGAAGCTATTGACGCCGCAATGGAAGCACACATCAAGCGCGTGATTGCCGCCGCCGGGGACCGCGTCAAACTGGCCGGCGACATCCTTGATTTCGATGAGTTTTTTGTCGCCGACGATCAACTGCAATACGACGAAGCGGCATTTGAGAAACGCCTCACGCATGATCCTGTGGCTGTGCAACTGCTCAGTGAATTTCGTGAACGCCTTGCCGTGCATGAACCGTTCACCGCCGCATCGCTCGAACAACTGCTACACGCCTTTGTCGGGGAAAAGCAGGTGAAAATCGGGCAGATCATCCACGCCTTGCGTGTCGCCGTGACCGGCAAAAGCACCGGCGTCGGCATGTTCGAAGCGTTGGCGATTCTTGGCCGGGCAAGTGCAGAGTGCAGAGTGCAGAGTGCAGAGTGCAGAGTGCAGAGTGAAGAGTGCAGAGTGCAGAGTGAAGAGTGAAGAGTGAAGAGTGTTAGCCGCGTCACCCTGTGGCGCGCATGGGCAGGGTGGTCATGGCGTGACCGACGAATTGCGGTTTGATCAACAACATCTGGGAGCATTACCAATGAAAAAATTTTCCATCATTCTCATGGTTGTGGGTTTCTTGTTGGCTTTATTGGGAACGGTGGATGCTGAAATAACCAAGGTAATCTTCGGCAGTAGTCTTTTTGGTTCGGGTGTGATTGCCCTTGCCATCACGCAGGCATTGGGAAAGAAACCATGAAAAGCATGGAGAATCAAACGACTGAATGGAAAGAAACCTGGCACGACGAATATGTGCGAACGATATGTGCTTTCGCTAACGCAAACGGCGGCGTTCTGGAGATTGGACGGCGTGACGACGGCGAGGTCGTCGGGATTGACAGTGTGAAAAAACTTCTGGAGAACTTGCCGAATAAAATTCGAGCAGCGACAGGGGTTGTTGCGGATTTTGATTTGCGGGAAGCGAATGGCAGACAGTATCTCGCGATCAACGTCAAACCCTATACTTTTCCGATAAGCTGCCATGGCAAATACTATTACCGTTCCGGCAGTACAACGCAGGAACTTTCCGGCAACTCGCTTGACGAATTCATTCTCTTGAAACAGGGCAAGACCTGGGACGGAGTACCCGTGCCCTATCTCAAGCCCGGTGATTTTGAAAGCGACGCTTTGAAAGTGTTCCGCCGCAAAGCCATTGCCAGTGCCCGCCTGAGAGCGGAAGATTTGGAGATCGGCGACGAAATGCTGTTAAGGAACCTGCAACTCATGGATGGTGACTACCTGAAACGCGCGGCCGTTCTGTTGTTTCACCAAGACTCTGAAGCCTGGGTTCCCGGTGCCTATCTGAAAATTGGTTTCTTTGAAAATGCCGCCGACCTGCTCTACCAGGACGAAATCCACGGCCCGCTGATTGCAGTGGCGGACAAGGCGGAGGATTTGGTTTATCTCAAATACTTCAAGGGCATCATCCGCTACGAGGGAATCCAGCGAATTGAACACTATCCCGTTCCGCGTGCAGCGTTTCGTGAAGCCGTCCTGAATGCCATCGTTCACCGTGATTACAGTACGGGTAATCCGATTCATATCCACATTTACCCTGACAAGGTGTTGATTTACAACGATGGCAGGTTGCCTGACAACTGGACGGTGGAGGATTTGTTTGCACCGCACATATCCAAGCCATATAATCCACTGATTGCCGGTGCTTTTTTCCGTTCCGGCCAAATTGAAGCCTGGGGACGCGGCATCGAGAAGATCACCGCCGCCTGCCTGGACTGGAATATTCCGGAACCATTCTACCGTGTCCGCCCGAATGAACTCATGATCGGCTTTCATACCGATGTCGGCATCGTAGATAGCATCGTAGATAGCATCGTAGATAGCATCGTAGATAGCATCGTAGATAATGATGATTCAGGCAAAATGAGGGCAATGATCATGGAACTCATGCGGAGAAACCCAAAGATTAGTGCATCGAAAATCTCCAAGGCTATTGGTATTGCTCACCGAAACGCCCAATCCCATATTCGTGTTTTAAAACAAATGGGGTTGGTCGAGCGTGTTGGCACGGCAAAAGGCGGTCATTGGATAGTCAATGACAAATAGTCGCCTATGAATATTGTTCACGGTTATCGGCATCATAATAAAGTATCGTGGAAAATGCCGACAACAATAAAGCAAGAAAATCAGGAGCGTATCAGCAATGAAAAATTTGTGCATTATTCTCATGGTCGTTGGTTTTTTACTCGCACTTTGGGGAATTGGAATTGGGAAAGGTTATGATGCCGGTGGGATAGCATTAAGCATATCCGGCAGTGTTATTATTGGTTCGGGCGTCATTGCCCTTGCCATCACGCAGGCATTGGGAAAGAAACCATGAAAAGCATTTCGCAATCCATCAAGATGATCCTTGTCGTATGTGCAGCGTTTATTGCACCGTGGGTTTATATGACTGGCGGGGCGGATTTCATCGCGTTGAAAGACCGGCTTGTTGCGGGCTCATCGGGCAACAGTCCCGCGAGTGCGCCGCCGACTCCGCAAGTGTCCCAACCGACGCCGCCCAACGGTGAAGCCGGCACGGAACATGTCGCCGAAAAACCGCCGATTGTCATCACGCCGGAGTCGATTCAGCACAAGGACGACATCGGCCTTCCGTTGCCGGAAGATTTGAAACGCTCGAAGCCGGTGCCAATGAACGAACTGCTCCGCTTCGGTTACGTGCCGAACGACATCGTACAGCGTTGGCCTTACGTCACGGCGGTCAATCCTGAATTGCATGTTCAGGCGTATCGTGCGCCCTTCTTTACCGGCACGACGCCCGAGGATTTGGAAGGGGTGGTCACGTATTATTTCGACGCGAGGAACAACACGACGCAGATTATGGTGCGAGCCAAGACAGGCGACTTCCGCCCCCTGGTCGATTGGCTGAAAAAATATTACGGCTTTGAGTACCGCGAAACGCAATCGCCGGTCGTTTACGTCTATGAGCCGCCGCAACGCTGGCCTGGCAAAAGCGACAGCCACCTCTGGGTTCGTCCGGCCCATGCCTTCGCCGAAGGCTATGACTACAAACGTTTCGACGTGACGCTCGTGCTGAATCGTCCGAAAGAGTAATGCAGAGTGAGGAGTTAGCCGCGTCGCCCTGCGGCGCGATTGATTTTAACCACGGGTTGGCACGGATGAAACACGGATTTTTGGTAATGTGGTCACGCCATGACCGCCGAATCAGAACCGCGACGGTCACGGAGCGGTCAAACCGAAACAACCGCTCGATAACTCTCGCGGCTCTGATGAAAACACATGACATTGATCACGCTGTGACCGCCGAATCAGAACCGCGACGGTCACGGAGCGGTCGAACCGAGCAACCGCTCGATAACTCTCGCGGCTCTGATGAAAACACATGACATTGGTCACGCCGTGACCGTCTTACCATGCGCGTCACAGGGTGACGCGGCTCAACTTTTAACTTCCCCCCTCCCATGCGTTCCAACAGCCAACAGATCATTGAACAGGCCAATCGGCTCATTCCCGGCGGGGTCAACAGCCCGGCGCGGGCGTTTGGAGCGGTCGGCGGCACGGCCATTGTCATGGCACGCGGCGAAGGGGCGATGCTCCTCGACGTGGACGGCAACCGCTACATCGATTACGTCCTTTCGTGGGGGCCGATGATTCTCGGCCATTCGCATCCGGCGGTTGTCGAAGCCCTGCAAAAGGCGGTTCTCGACGGCACGAGCTTCGGTACGCCGACGCGGAACGAAAACCGGCTCGCCGAGTTGCTCATCGACGCACTGCCGTCGGTCGAAATGGTGCGGCTGGTTAATTCGGGCACGGAAGCGACGATGAGTGCGATTCGTCTCGCCCGCGGATACACGGGCCGCAACCGCATCATCAAGTTTGCCGGCAACTATCACGGACACGTTGACAGTCTGCTCGTTGCGGCGGGCAGCGCGGCGGCAACACTTTCGGTTCCCAATTCGCCGGGGGTCACGCCGGGCACCGCCGCCGACACCATCGTTTTGCCGTACAACGATCCGCTTGCCGTTGCGGAGACTTTCGATCAATTCGGCGGTGAACTTGCGGCGGTGATCGTCGAGCCTGTTGCCGGGAACATGGGTTGCGTCATCGGCACGAGCGGTTTTCTGCAAACGCTGCGCCGCGAAACCGAAAAACACGGAACCGTTCTTATCTTCGATGAGGTGATGAGCGGCTTTCGCGTCGGCTACGGTGGGGCGCAACAGCGATTCGGCGTCATGCCCGATCTGACGACGCTTGGCAAGGTCATCGGCGGCGGCCTGCCTGTCGGAGCTTACGGCGGCAAGGCGGAAATCATGCGGCACGTTCTGCCCGTCGGCAAGGTCTTTCAGGCGGGAACGCTCAGCGGCAATCCGCTGGCCACCGCCGCAGGCATTGCGACACTTGAAGTATTGCGCGAAACGCAACCTTACGCACAACTCGAGCAAACGACGAACCGGCTTGCCGCCGGCTTGCTCGAAGCGGCCAAAAAACACGGCATTCCGGCCAACACGGCCTGTTGCGGGTCGATGATGACGCTCTTTTTCAATTCGCAACCGGTCGTCGATTGGAACACAGCCGCAACATGCGATACGAAACGCTTCGCCCGATACTTTTGGGCAATGGCCAACGCAGGCATTTACATGCCGTGCAGCCAGTTCGAGGCACTTTTCCTTTCCATCGTGCACACCGACGCGATGATCGAAAAAACCATCGCCGCCGCCGAACGGTTCTTTGCCGGAGATGTCTGAACCACGATTTCATTAAGATGGGTGCGACCATAAATTGCTGTTGTATCATTTTTTGTACCCGTTCACGTTGTTCCGTGGTAAAAATTGACAAACTGGTGTTGTAGCAATTCTTCAAATGATGTACCATTTGTTTTATGGATGCCAAAGACAAACGGA
>WRMR01000035.1 GCA_009776995.1 Planctomycetaceae bacterium
GGACGGCGATTCAAAACATCGTTGATGAAATGGGCGAGAAACTCGAGCAACACGAAGACATTTTGCTCAACGAAGTCCGCCTGCAAGAGGAGTTGCCACTTCATGAAACCAAAGTGTTTGCGGTAAGTTGGGATGGTGCCGATGTGCAGCTCAACACGCCTGGCAAGAAGAAAGGTCGTCCGACGGAACGGCCGAAAGATGATGATGCGATGTCGCGTGCGACGCCGAGTTGTTTCAAGAATGCGATGGTCGGCGTTTGCGGCCTGTATGGTGAAGTGCCTGAAATTACGAATCCAAACGTAAGTGCAAAGTTCAAAACGCAAAGTGCAAAGTGTTTTTTACTTTGCACTCTGAACTCTGAACTCTGAACTTTGCGCTCACGTCGTGCCTGACGTTTTTGCACAACAACGCAGACTTGATGGAATACAAACGATTCCGCGAGAACGGCTGGCCGATTGGCAGCGGCCCGGTCTTTGTGCCACCAGCGCAACAAAAAGTGGCGTGCAAAAACATCGTGAAACAGCGAATGTGCCGTAGCGGAATGCGCTGGAACATCAATCGATTTTGACCCTCCGGAGCTATCGCCAAATCCAACCGCTGGCCGCTCTTCCGGGCAGCGTACAAAAAACTTGGAAAATTGCCCAAACTACCGCAACCTGCGTAAAGTTAAAGCTACACCCCTAAAAATTCTTCCCGATGATCAAATTTGCTGACACGCCTTCACGTTTGCCGACGTAGCCCTGGACGCCCAAGTCAACGTAACAGCCGCGCGCAACAGATGTTTCTGTTGTCGATTTCCATGAGACGCCAAGTTCACCGATGCCTGTGCTGCCGCGCAAGCTGGGAACGTCAAAGGCATAGCCGTTGGTCGCGGCACGGGCGTCGCCTGCAAATTCGTATTCCCAGGCTCCACCGAAATAGGGCGTGAGACTTTTGTTTGTGTTGTTGGTATAACGCCCACCCAAACGCAAACGATGCGAGTTCACGCTCTGAAAATCCACCGGTTCGCCGGTCGAAAGTGTGACGGAGTCCCCTTGCAGCCCAGTCCACAAATATTTGGTGTAAAGATCAAATGCCGCCCCATCCGAGACTTGCCAATATTTTCCAACGCCGACATGCATACCATAATACGCCGACCCGGAATCATAGCTGACGGTTTGCCCCAATGCGTCGCGGATGTCGGCGTTAAGATACCTGTTGGATATTCCGCCCGCCCGAAAGCTGGCTTCCGTATAATAATGGCGGGAACCGATTCGGCAAAAATCCAATCGACCCAACAGTCCGCCGCCGTGGTAATGGAGATTTCCGTTGCCGTGAACAGGATCGGCGTTGACGAACGTGTTGTACGTGTCATAAGAACCGTTGCCGTACTCGAAAAACGCCCCCAGCGTCAGGTGGCCGTTGCCCAAGTTCCTGTATTTGGCCACACCGGCAATGAGCGACAGACCCGTCAAATCGACGTGGCAGCCCGTATCGTAGCGCGACCGGCCGCCAGTCATATCGAAAAAAATTCCGTAGCCGCAATGTCGTGCCTCTCTTGCAGCGCGGACCGCACCGCTCATGCCGTGCCACGAAACCAGGTCGCTCCCCTGGTTCAACAGCGACATGCCGGTCAGAAACCCTTTGCTGAAGTCCTCCGTTTGCGGGTTGACCGTCGGATCGGTTCGCAAGAGTGCCCAAAGTTGATTGCGGTTGGAGAGCGGTCTGAGAATTTCAAAATCGTAGGTCAGCGTCACACCGAGTTTTGCGAGACTTCTGGTGTTGGACGTCTCCCCTGTCAGACTCGTATCATTGGGAGTATTGATGAGGACGGCATGATCGCCTGCCCGTAGGGGCGTACTTGAGCCGGCAAAATAAACGTTGGCTACGGCATTGTCAATATTGGCACTGCCGGCGGCACTGTTGGTGACGTCCAGCATGATGTCGCCATTCCCCAAAGAGGTTGGCAGGAAGAAGTTCATGACTTGAAAATCCTGCAAACCGGCCACGGTCACATCGCGCGAGTGAAGGTTGAACGTGTTGTCGGCGGAAGTGGAGGTGACGCCGTCGGCATATCCGCCATAAAGAATCGTGTTTGCGCCAAAAACCGGATTGCCGCTGATCGTCAGGGTGTTGTTGGAGGCGATGGCGTCACCCAAGTCGCAAACGGCATACCCGGCATAAAGGTTTCCGTTCACTTTGCCGTCGCTGATCGTCACGGTATTGTTTGATGCGGTGGCATATTCGTTCCAGTCACTGTAGGCACGTCCGCCGTAAACATCGCCTGCCACCGTGCCGCCGCTCATGCTCACCGTGTTCCACGAGGCCGTGGCGTTATCGGGATAGTTTTTGCCGGCAAACCCGCCGTAAACATTTCCTCCCACCGAGCCGTTGTAGAGGGTTACGGTATTTCCGATGACGACACCGCTACGGGTGGTGTATCCGCCGGCAACGTCAGCATCGACCACAACATTGCCGCTGAGGATGACCGTGTTGTTTTGAATGGTAGTATCGAAAGATTCAGCGTATCCGCCGTAAACACTGCCGCCCAGTAAGCCATAATAAAGAGAAGGTACTCCTCGTACCTGGGCATTGCCGCTGAGGGTCACTTCATTGGACCCGATAACACCTCCAGGCGTATCAGTCCATCCGCCATAAACGTAACCGCCCCAGCCGCTCAACTTGGCACCGACCATGGCATCGCCGCTGAGGATGACTTTGTTGGATATGGCAGAGTCACCTCTGGTATAACCCCCGTAAACCTTTTGGCCGACGTCCCCTCCGCTGATATCGACAGTGTTCTCCGAAGTCGCCCCGTAGATCGAGTAACCGCCGTAAAGATAATCCACCACCGAGCCGCTGGTCATGGTCACCGTGTTGCGCAGGGCGTCACCGCCGCCACTGCTACTGCCTCCGTAAACATTGCCTCCCACAGCGATTGTTGCATTGTCCGGGTTCCTCGACCCCAGTTCCTGCACCAGAGCCTCCACCAGTGCCGCCTCATCAGCGGGTGTCCGCGTCAGCCCCAGTCTCGTCGCCAGCTCTGCTATCGCCCCCTCAAAGCTCGGTTCGTTTGCGGGTATCGAAACAAAATTCACCCAATCATTCACCCAACCTTCCACATCAGTGACATTAATCGTACTACCTCCTATTTGAACAACAGAACCACCGATAAAAACAGTATTGTCGTTGGCATGACCTTCTTTGCTCAAACCGCCATAAACACTCCCGTATACCATGCCGCTGTAGATATCAACGCGGTTATTGAGTGCCTGACCAGCATTGGTCCAACCGCCAAAGAGATTGCCGGAGGTCGTTTCAACGAAGTTATTGCCAGGTGTGCCGGGCCTGATTCCCACTGTACCATCATAGATGATGATGCGGTTGTTCGTCACGTCATGAGGCCGGGGATCGGAGGCAAGGGTGTCATTGATCGCCCCGTAGATACTTCCATCCACTGTACCATTATGAAGGATAACGGTATTGCCGTCAAGACTATAGCTTCTATTAAGGTTCTCTGCAGATGTCCCGTAGTTGCCGGGCCAATAGCTGTATTCGCCATAAGGGGTCAGGGAATCACCCCAGTAGGAAAAACCGGGGGCATTGTGCCATAGGTTATTGCCAGGATACAATCCTCCAGTGACAACTCCACCGTTAAGCTCGACCGTATCCCCCGCCGAAACAGGAACCGCCGGGCATAACGCCAGAAGCAAGACCAGAGCAAGGACGATGGGAAATCGGGACGCGCCAAGGGCAAAACGTTCCGAAACGACAAACCTGTACGTCATGCAATGCTTGCACACAACGTCTGGATTAATATAATTCTTTGGCATTTTCAGCCTCCTTCTCGAAAGACCAATCATTTTTTATAAACGATCGCTTCCTTGCGAGTACAAAAGGCAACCATGCCGGGGCAATGAGGTTTTTTTTCTTAAAAATTCTTTCCGATGATCAAATTGGCCGACACGCCTTCGCGTTTTCCGGCGTAACCCTGTGCGCCCAAGTCAACGTACAAGCCGCGTTGTGACGCCGGTTTCCACGAAACGCCGAGTTCGCAAATCCCCGTGCTTCCGTGCAAGCTGGGAACGTCCATGGCAAAACCATACGTCGCGGCACGGGCATCGCCTGCAAATTCGTATTCCCATGCCGCACCGAGGTAGGGTTTGAGACTTTGATACCTGGTGTTGGAATACCGCCAGCCCACACGCAATCGATGTGAGTTCACACGTTGAAAATCCACCAACTCACCGGTCGAAAGCATGACAGAGTCCCCTTGCAGACCTGTCCACAAATATTTCGTGTAAAGATCAAACGCCGCCTTATCCTCGATTTGCCAATATTTTCCAACGCCGACGTGCATACCATAATACGCCGACGCGGAATCATAACTTGCCGCAAGATCGAATGCGTCGCGGATGTCGGCGTTATGATACCCGTTGGTGATTCCGCCCGCCCGAAAGCTGGCTTCCGTATAATAATGGCCTGAACTGAACTTGTTGAAATCCATGCGTCCCAGCACCCCGCCGCCGTAGTAATGGAGATTTCCGTTGCCGTGAACGGGATCGGCATTGAAAAACGTGTTATAGGTGTCGTAAGAACCGTTACCATGTTCAAAAAACATCCCCAGCGTCAAGTGGCCGTTCCGCAAATTCCTGTACTTCGCCACGCCGGTGATGAGCGACAGCCCCGACAAATCGACATGACACCCGGTATTGTAGCGTGACCAACCGCCGGTCATGTCGAAGAAAATCCCGCAACCGTGATACCGCGACTCCCTTGCTGCACGGACCACCCCGCTCATGCCGTGCCACGAAACCAGATCGCCCCCCTGATTCAAAAGCGACATGCCGGCCAGAAAACCCTTGCTGAAGTCCTCTGTTTGAGGGTTGAGCGTCATTTTGGTCAAAACCGCCCAGAGTTGGTTTTGGTTCGAATCCGGGATGCGAAGTTCAAATTCATGGAGCAGACTGACACCCTGCATTCCGGTTGTGGTAACGACTTCATCAAGATTGATCGGTTTGCCATCCAGAGTGCCCGCGTTGATGAGGACGACATGATCTCCAACCCGCAAAGGTGTGCGTGAACCTGCAATACCCACATGCACCATAGTTGCGTCAATGTACGCCGTGTTGGTGACATTGAGCATGATACCACCGCTTTCCAGCGTGGTGGGGACATAGAAATTCAATATCTGGAAATCCTGCAGACCGGCCACTGTAATATCACGCGAGTGAAGGTTGAAAATGTTGCCGGCAGAAGTGCTGTTTCCCGAAGTGCTGACGGCATATCCGCCATAGAGGATCGTGTTTGCGCCAAAAACCGGATTGCCGCTGATGGTCACAATGTTGTTGGAAGCGATGGATGTACCGGAAATCGCAGTGGCATACCCGCCGTAAACATTTTCGTCCACCTTACCACTGCGGATGGTCACAATGTTGTTCAGAGCTTCCGCGCTACCGGAAACCGTAACGGCTCGCCCGCCATAGACACTCCCGCTACTGCCGTACGTATTCCCGGTGTACACGCTCACGTTGACTGCTGTGTTTCCGTTGATTTCCACGGCATTATGATTGGCTGCGGCGTCAATGGGAGAATTGGCATACCCGCCGTACACACTCTTGTCTATTAATGTGTTTCCGCTGATGTCTACAGCGTTATAGCTGGCTGTGGCGGTACCGGTATTCTGTGCCCATCCGCCAATCACGCCAAAAACATAACTGCCAAGCGGCGTTCCGCCCGTCCGCACATCGCTGTCACGGATCGTGACGGTATTGACCGAGGCTTCAGAGACGCCGTCGGTGCCGTTTATGGCCCGTCCGCCATAGACGGCGCTAAGTACCGCACCGTTGATGAGAATTGCGGTGTTGTTGGAAGCAATTTGGGTGGAATTGGGACCGGCCCATTGATATTGACTCGTGGCGTCCCCGCCTATAAGAGTGGTCACTGTACCATTATTGACGGTTGCGGTATTGAACGTTGATTCGGCGGTTGGGGAAAACGTGCCGTCGCCAAACCTTATCAGTGCGCCACCACCAACAAGACCGGAACCTGTTGCGCCGTTGTTGAGAAGGGCATTGTTGCCGGTAGCCAAAGCGTAATGAGAAGCTTCGGCAAATCCGCCGTCAATGGGGACGGTATTGAGATTGCCTGAAGTGCTGATGGTCACGCTGTTGCCGGAAGCTATAGCCGTACCGGCTGAGTTTTGCCCAAATCCTCCGTAAATTCGTGAAGTATTAATTGGATCCACCGATGCGGAATCAAGCAGGAATACCTGGTTGCCCGAAGTCGTGACGACAGCAGTACTCCCTGTCCCTCTTGTCGCGTATCCGCCGGAAACCCATCCGCTGTATCCCCCGAACATTCCCACACGAGTGTCACCCTTGATAATGACCGTGTTGTCGGCAACGGTCTCCGAATCACTCCCGTTATACCCTCCAACGACGTAACGAAGATAAACGCCGGACACATTACCCTCGACAGTCACCACATTGCCTGAAAGGCTATGGCTTTTACCACCGGAACCACTGTAACTGCCGCTGGGGCCAAAACCGTCAGTAATCCCATAAGCACTGAACAGGGTTGAGTCCGGATAAGGATAGGTGACATTTTCAGCTATAACCTGCTCAGGAGGACATAAAGCCGGAAACAAGGCCAGAGCAAGAACGATGGGGAGCAGGGACATGCCAACGGTGAAACGTTCCGCAATGACAGACTTGTGCTTCATGCAATGGTTGCACACATTGCCTGGATTTAGACAATCCTTCGGCATTTTCAGCCTCCTTCTCGAAAGACCAATCATTTTTTACTAACGATTGCGTCCTTGCAAATACAAAAGGCGTCCATGCCGGAGGAATGAGTTTTTTCCTAAGTATTCTATCGTCGAAACCAAGAGAAATAGCTAACGCATGTTCAGATGTCCGAATAATCACTATAACGATAGTATGATACAAAGGCAGAATGGTGATCAAAAAACAGAAGATCGGAACCTGGGCTTTAGCCGAAAACACCCTGTCGCAAGTCTAGCCCGTCATCGTCAAGAGAGCGGTCAGTACCATTGCAGCCGTTTCGACCCGCAAGATGCGCGGCCCCAGATCAAGCGGCTGGACGCCAAGTGCCATGGCCGATTCGACTTCCTGGCCGGTGAAACCGCCTTCCGGTCCGATGAGTATTAGCACCCGGCGCGGCAGAGTGATTTGCGTCAGGCGGGTCAGATCACATTGTCCGAAATCACCATCAGAACGGGGATGTGCAATCCAACCGGCGACATCCCCTGCCTTGTCACCGGAATCGCAAGACGTGATTTCGGTCACGCAACCGGTGATCGACCGTTCGGGCGAAATTTGCATGAGTCGGCTGCGGCGGCACTGCTTGGTCGCTTCGATCACCTGGCGGCGCAGACGTTCGAGGACCTGGCCGGAGCATTGGGCAACGCCGCGTGCGGTTTGAAGCGGGATCAAACGATGACAGCCCAGTTCGGTCAGCTTTTCGACGAGCCATTTCTGCCGGTCACCTTTCGGAAGCGAAACGGCGATGGTCACTTGACGTTGCGATTCGGTATCCACATCCCGGACTTCGAGTATCCTCAGCGACACGCAATCCTTGCGCATCGTGGTGATTTCAGCGGAATACTCGTACTCGATGCCATCGAACAGCGTGACCACATCTCCGGGTTGTTGCCGCATGACGCGCGTCAAATGGTGCGCTTCGACACCGGACAGTTCGACCACGGTTCCGGGCTCAATGGCAGGAAAGTGCAACCGGTCGCCAGACCAATAATAACGCTCGGCCATGACAGGCGACTTTCACTTGCGTTTTTTTTTGTTCTTTTTCGACGTTTTTTTGCCGGATTTTTTTGTGCCTCTCTTCGCCTGCTTTTTCCTGGGGAGAAATGAAAGCGGACTGTCATCGAAAACCCCGGTATCATCATCGTCCTCGTCCCAATCGCCGAAACCACCGTCACTTTCGTTATCTTCTCCGAAATCGTCGTCGTCATCAAACTCGAAGGGTGTATCGTAAATGCCGTCGGAATCATCCGGATCGTCCATCATGGCCTTGGCGAACATATCCGACAATGTGTTCCATGGAACATCACCCTCGGACTGGGGCAGGCGAGGCATCAGATTGACCATTTCGAGAGCCGCTTCCGCCGCTTCATAACCTTTATTGCCGATATATGCGTTTTGCCCGGCTGTTTTGTCATGTGTGGCCGCTGCACCGCCGCTACGAGCAACCGCCTGTTCCACCGTGTTACAGGTTAGCAGTCCGAAAATGACCGGTTTGCCCGAATCGGTCGCGATTTTCGCGATTTCAAGGCTGACCGCCCGATTGATGTGTTCATCATGCGAAGTTTCGCCCTTGATGACCACACCGAGGCAAATCACGCTGATCACGTCCTGCATCTCAGCAAAACGAGCCGCCACAATCGGAATCTCAAACGCACCGGGAACACGACAGACAATAATATTGTTCTCGTCAATTTGGCATTCCCGGAGTTTGGCCAGGGCGCCTTCAAGGAGACGGTCGGTGATTGTCCGGTTGAATTTCGCAACGACGATGACAATATCACCTTCGTCCGGCTTCTGAATTTGTCCTTCATAAATTTGCATGGGATTTGGTCACTTTCAGATGTTTGTGATGGTCATGGCTTCTGGTTTCAGAACTCTCATTCACACCGGAAGCCCAAAGCCCGCTCCTCAAAATATTATAGTACGATTTACATTTTTGGATAGACTTGCTCTCTTTTCAACAATTCCCAAAAATTCCCATAGCATTTGATCTCAGTTTTTGATATGATTTCATGGAAAATCTCACGCAATCTTTTTATGCCGGTTTGTCGACAAATACATCAAATTTCCCGCAATTCTTGTTTAACACACTTGGAAATCAAACATTTATCATGAAGAAGATTTTTTTGAAAAACAACACTGTCGCATTGTCACCTCTTGTGGTCATTATCTTTATTGGATTTTTGCAACATGATTTGACGTTCTCTCAACAAACAAATTCCGGCAATTCGCGGGTTTTGTTCGGGCAATCCGACACTTCCACGTCTCAGGCCGAAACCCGGGCCGGCATTTCAACGTCCCCGAGTGATCGCGACGATACGACGAAGTCTTCCCCGGGCGTGAATTCCCGAGGCGATTTCACTTCTTCCCCTTCCAACGCGGAATACGATCCGATTGCCGCCAACGGACGGTATTTTGAAGACTGGGACACTCCGCAACTGGCATTGGTCTTTACCGGCGGCCTTGATGGTTACGTCGAGCCTTGTGGATGTGCCGGGATCGCACAAATGAAAGGCGGTCTGAGTCGCAGAGCCACGTTTTTCAAGGAATTGCGTGCCAAAGACTGGCCGTATATCGCCATTGATAACGGTGGCTTTGTGAAAGGTTTTGGCCGTCAGGAAGAACTGAAGTTCTCCAGTATGATTGAGCCGTCCATTGTCGGTCAAATGAAATATGATGCCATCGGCATCGGACCGAATGATTTACGTTTGTCGGCCGATGCCCTGTTACCTTATACAACAAGCTCACCGGATGATCCGAGTGTGTTTACGTCAGCAAATGTCGGCGTCTATGATTTTAATCCGGTGTTGACCACTCCCTTTCGGGTGATTGACAAACATGACGTGCGTATCGGTGTGACTTCGATTATTGGGAAATCCTGGCAACCGAAAAATATCAGTAACAACGGGATTTTGCTAGATGACCCGGTCGAGCGACTCAAACGGATCGTGCCTCAAATGGAAGAAGCCCGTTGCAAGTGGTTGATCCTCATCAGTCATGCTTCGGCCCAAGAGACGCTCGAAATTTCCAACGCCTTTCCGCAATTTGGGATTATCGTCTGCGCCGATACACCAAGCGAACCACCGCTGATGACCCCGAAATTGGTCACCGACAGCAACCCTGCCCGGTACGTGATCGAAACGGGGGAAAAAGGAAAATTTGCCATTGTGATCGGGTTTTTCGGTTCCGATTACACAACTGTCAAGTATCAACGTGTTGCTTTTGATTCAAGATACGAAAACGACCGTGTGATCGTTGAACAGATGCAAGACTATCAGGACAACCTGCGAGATGAGCTTGAAACCAAAGGTCTTGCGGGCTTCGGAATCCGTCCTGTTCCCCCGCCAAATTTCAACTTGCTGGGCAAGTACGTCGGTTCGGCAAAATGTGAGCCTTGCCACCAGGACGATTCGTATCGTGTCTGGCGGCGTTCCGATCACGCGAAAGCATGGGTTTCACTTGCTGAGACTTCTGTTCCTGCAAGGATTTATGATCCTGAATGTGTCTGTTGCCATGTTGTTGGCTGGAATCCCGAAGAAAGGTATCCTTATCTCAGTGGTTTTAGTAACGAAAAAGGAAATATAACGTTGGACTTGGTCAATGTCGGTTGTGAAAACTGTCACGGCCCGGGTGAAAAGCATTGTCTTGTTGAACCCGAGGGTGCTGGCACCGAAGACGAACGGGAACGCTATCGGGCCGCCATGAGGCTGACAACGGACGAAACCGGTCAGCGGCTCTGCTACACTTGTCACGATCTTGATAACAGCCCGGATTTCAATTTTGATGAATATTGGTCAAAAATTAAGCATGTGGAAAAGGTCATTTTGGAAGATGAATAGTACCCAAGTAAACCTAAAATTGTGGCTTTCCAACAGCAGCCCGGATGCGTAAGTGACGAGTTTTACGGGAACGGTGCCGTTAAACCGGTCACTTACGTTCTCGTCAACTGTACACATAATACGCGGTAATCTCAACACTCACGACTTGCAAGCAACTGCCGGGCAAGTACGAGGTCGGAGGCGGTTGTGATTTTGAGATTTGTGCGGTCTGATGGCACGATCTTGACCGTGTGGCCGATGTTTTCAACCAGTTGCGCGTCGTCCGTCACGCACATTGAACAGCGTCGGGCAAAGGCATCGACAATCAATTCGCGCCGAAAGACCTGCGGCGTTTGCGCTTCCCAGAGATCATCGCGGGAAACGGTCGTGGTAATATCCATGGTTGCATCGTTTCGCAAGGTTGCCCGTTTGATTGTCCCGACCATCGGCGAGGCAAGAATCGCGGCGTCAAACTGCTCCGCCGCGCGAAAAACCGCGTCAATCTGTTCCGCGCTGACACAGGGTCGCGCGGCGTCGTGGATCGCAACGAAGTCAATATCCCGCCGCACCTGTCGAAGCCCGTTTTCAATGGATTCAAATCGTTCCGCCCCGCCAGCAACAAGTTCCATCGACCATTGTGCAATCCGCAGCGAATAGGTCGTTTCAAAAAACGCAAGGTCTTCCGGAGAAAGAATGACAATCCACTGCCGCACACGACGGTCAGCGGCAAACAAGCCCATGCTATGTTGCCAGACCGGTTGCCCGCACAGTTCGACGAACGGCTTTTTGGATGCGGTGCCGATTGCTTCATCGTTCGCTAACCGGCGGCTTTTCCCCGCCGCAGCCAATAAAACGGCATAAGAGTGTGACATGACAGTTTTGTCCTCAAAGTTTATGTCTTGCATTGTGCAGAACCAATGTGTGCACAAAAAAATTTTCCACACCTAAATTTATCCCGTACTTTGGGGCAATCTCTTGACAATTGTTGTTGTTTTTCATAAATTGCAAGTTCTGCTTGGGTGTTTTTGCGCGCACATGCCGCCAACTGACAAAAAACGTCATTCCAGGGGTTTTGTGCCGGTTGGGGAAAACGTCCCGTTGTCCCAGTGTGGGATACTACAATGTTTTTTCCGAAAAAAAACGAAAATTTTGTGTCAACCCGAAGACCACGCGACTAACATTGGCGATTCATTGCCAGAATACAGCGTGGCCCTGATGAAAGCGAATTTAGGCGTCAGTGATGAGCGAACCTGTCACGATCAGTAGCAAGCAAGTGGCAAAGGGGCTTGATTTTCCCCTTGAAAAAGTCGAATCCGTAATCAAACTCCTGGACGAGGGGTTTCCTGTTCCGTTTATCGCGAGGTATCGAAAAGATCAGACCGGAAACCTTGATGAAACACAAATCCGCGAAGTGGAGTTACGGCTTCGCGAGTTGCGGCTGCTTGCCGAGCGGAAGCAGGTGATTCTCAAGGCCATTGAATCGTTGGGCAAACTGACGCCGGAACTCGATCAGAGGATTCGTGAGGCCAGAACCTCAAAGCGGCTCGAAGACCTGTATCTGCCATATAAGCCGAAACGCGAAACACTTGCGTCATCCGCCCGAACTCGTGGCTTGGAACCGCTGGCACTGGAAATACTCGAAGGAAAACTGACACAGGAAAAACTCGATGAACGGGTCAAGGACTTTATCGACGCGGACAAAGGTGTCAAAACTGAGGCTGACGCTCTGCTTGGAGCAGGGCATATCATCGGCGAGCTGTTCAGCGAAAAGGTGGAATTGCGGCAAAAAATTCGTGACTTGATTCAACGTTCCAGCAAACTTGTCTCCAAACGCATTGAGCAGGAACAACCGGAAGAGGTGACGGTGTCGGAAAAGCAGGCGATCCCGGAAAAGACATCGCCGATTGTCGTTACGGAATCAGCGCAAACACAGGCGGCAACGTCGATTGCTGCGAAATTTGATCTTTCCGGTATCGACGAAGCTGTCCCATTGATTGAAGAACTCGCGGTTTCACAACTGCCTGCCGATGTGGTTATTGCTGCGGACACGGATTCTGTCATCGAAACCCATGATACCGATGTGTCCGGTAGAGATGTAGTGATTGCACAAGATTCTGCACAGGATGAAGTTCCCAGCGTGATTATTTCTGAGGTTGATGAGTCGGAAATTACTGTTGCGACAACTTTTGTGCAACTCACACCGGAAGAAACGTTTACGCAAACGACGGAATTTTTGACGGAATCATCCACTGTTGTGACGCAGGACACCGCAGATGAATCCGGTGTGGAAATTACCGCCACAACGGTTGAAAATACGCAGAATACGGTAATTCCACCGGCGATTGCGACGGCAAAAGCTGTCAAGGCGGAAAAAAAGAAGAAAAAGAAAAAAGCCATAACGCCGCTGGAAGAAAAACGGCTGGCCGAACTCGAAAAATTGTACAACGATTACTTCGATTTTAACTCGGAATTGCGCAAGATGATGCCGTATCGCGTGTTGGCGATCAACCGGGGCGAAAAAGCAAAAGTTTTGCGGGTCAGGTTCGACCATGACAAAGATGCAATTCAGGCCAGCGTCAATCATTTCTGTATCCCCAAAGAACATCCTCTGGCCGATTTTCTGACAGAATGTGCGAAAGACGCCTTGAACCGGCTTTTGCTGCCGACTCTGGAACGCGAAGCCCGGCGTGATCTGACGGAATCGGCGGAACAACAGGCGGTCAACGTTTTTGCGAAAAATTTGCGCAACCTGCTTTTGCAACCCCCGCTCAACCGTCAGCGCGTGTTGGCCATCGATCCCGGACTGCGTCATGGTTGCAAGATCGTTGCACTCGACGAATTCGGAAACGTTCTTGCTTATGAAACCGTGTATCTTGTCGGCAAAGCGAATAAAAAAGGCGGTGCCGCCGAAGTTGTTGCCCAATTGGTCGAGCAATACAAGTTGACCGTCATCGCCATCGGCAACGGGACGGGCTGTCGTGAGGCGGAAGATTTCGTTCTCAAGCTGATTGCCGGGCCGTTCACAGGGAAAGACATCGGCTATATCATTGTCAACGAGGCCGGGGCCAGCATTTACTCGACCAGCCCGGCGGCCAAAGAGGAATTTCCGAACTATGACGTGATGCAGCGCGGTGCCGTTTCCATCGGACGGCGGTTGCAGGACCCGCTCAATGAATTGGTCAAAATCGACCCGGAGCATATCGGTGTTGGCATGTACCAGCACGACATCAAGGCGAAACACTTGCACGATTCGCTCGAACGGGTTGTCGAGTCGTGCGTCAACCACGTGGGGGTCGATCTTAACCGGGCGACTCCGGCGATTTTGCGTTACGTTGCCGGGTTGAACCAGTTGACGGCCAAACGGGTTTACGAATACCGGCAACAGAACGGACCCTTTCGCACACGCGAACAGCTCAGGCAGGTGTCCGGACTGGGGGAAGTGTCATACACACACGCAGCCGGATTTTTGAAGATCAAAGACGGGAGCAATCCTTTCGACGCGACCTGGATTCACCCGGAAAGTTACGGAGTGGCGGCCAAAATCCTGCAAAAGTTTGGTTTTGAAGAAGACGACTTGCGGAGTAACGACAAAATCGCCCAAATCGCGGAAGCACTCAAAACGGCGGACATGGCGGCATTGTCGCAGGAACTGGGCATTGGTCTGCATACGGTTGGCGATATTGTCACGCAACTCGGTCGTCCCGGACGCGACCCGCGGGAAGAGTTGCCGCCGCCGGTTTTCAAGAAGGGTGTGTTGAGCCTCGACGACCTGGAAACGGGAACAGAATTAACCGGCACGGTTCTCAATGTGGTTGATTTCGGCGCGTTCGTTGACATCGGTCTGCACGAGTCGGGACTGGTGCATATCAGTCAGATGGCCGACCGCTACGTCAAAGACGCCCACCAACTTGTGTCCGTCGGCGATGTGCTGAAAGTCTGGGTCGTTGACATCGACCGTCAGCGCAAGCGGATTTCGCTGACGATGCTTCCGCCGGGAACCGAACGCAAACCGGAAAAACGTGAAGACCACCGCCGACCTCGCCGCGAAGACAGACCGCGCGGCGAGGGGCAATCATTGCGAACTGATGGTCAACCGCCGCGTGAAGAAGACCGGCCAAAACGCGAAAACCGCCGCCATGGCAGGCAAGATGCCCGGCAGAATGACGGGAACCGTCCGCCGCGCCAAGACGGCCCGTGCCGGGATGCCGCACCGCGAAACAATGGCCCGCGTGATGCTGTGCCGGGTGATTCGGCGCGAAATGCCGGTGGTACCGATGATCGTCACCGACGGCGCGATGACCGCAAAAAGGATCGACCGGTTGAGGGGCGGAATGGCGGACGCCGTGAAGGCGGGTCGCGACGTCGCGATGGGGATCGTTTCGGCGACGGCCGCAGAACGGATCGTTTCAACCGTCCTAAGTCGTTTGAAATTCCGTCAAAACAGACCAAAGTGATCACACCGCTGTCGGAAAGCATGAAAAAAGGCTCCGAACCGCTTCGCAGCTTCAGCGATTTGGCCCAGTTTCTCGGTCATATTCAGCCGATTGACCCGGAAGAGGAAAAGCGTCGCAGGAAGCAGGAAAAACTCGCCAAAAAACGCGATCCCGAAGACGGGAAAGCCAAGTCGCCCGATTCCGGTGCACCGGCGTCAGAAGCATCCGCAGTGGAAACCATTGAGGAGCCGTCCCCCGAATGACGCAAAAAGCATTTTAGTACACCCAATTGTGACGATCTTTGAAAAAATCCAGTAAGGTTTTGACCCTTTTCGGACACTGTTTTTTGAATACGAAATAACGAAAAAGCAAAACAACCGAAATCATTTCGTTGTTTCGCGTGTTTCGTATAAAAAAAAACTCAAGGGGGCGAAGATGGAAGAGGAACTCATTGCACGGAGCCGCAACGGCGACTGCGAGGCGTTCGGGAAGATCGTGCGGCGGTATCAGGGGATCGTCAGCGGCGTAACGTTCGGCATCCTGGGCGATTATCACAAGAGCGAGGACATTGCCCAGGAAACGTTTCTCGTCGCGTGGCGGAAACTCGACGATCTGCGCGAGATCGAAAAACTGCCCGGCTGGCTTTGCGGCATCGCGCGGAATCTGGCAAAGCAATACCAACTCAGGCTGCCGAAGATGCGTGTTGTCTCCGTTTCGCAGACGGAGGATATTGCGGAACACGACAATGATCCCGCCCTGTTGCTCGCGAGGGAAGAGCAAAACCGGATGATTTGGGCCGCTCTGGAAAGATACCAGAGCAATACCGCGTTCCGCTCGTGCTGTTTTACCGAAGCGGGCAGTCGGTCGCGGAAATCGCGAAGGCACTGGAGATTTCGGAGAATGCCCTGAGTGTGCGACTGACCCGTGCGCGAAAATTTCTGCGCAAGGAACTGGAAAAGCAAGTTGAGGGTGCCATTGCCGCAAGCGGCCCCGGCGAGATGTTTTCGCTGGGAGTCATCGCGGCACTCCCGGCTTTGGCCGTCATGAGTTCGACCGGCAAGGCCGTGGCCGCGTCCCTGCTCGGCGCGGAATCAACACTGGCCACCGCAGGCATGGTGACCGCCCCGAAGTCGGGAACCTCCGACGCGACGCTGTTCGGTGCCGCACTCTGGTGGTACACCGTGCAACCGGTGCTGATCGCCGTGGGGTGGATGATTTCCTGTTTCTTCTGGATCACCGGCGCGACGCCCGGCGTCTGGTTTTCGATTCGCAACGCCCCGACACTCCGGGCAAGACGTTATCTGGTGCTGGCCAGTTTGCGGGCGCATCTGATCTTCGCAGTGTGGTGTTTTGGCTTTCTGTTCACTATCATGGGGATTCACAGCCTGGTCGGACTTGCCGGCCGGCCCCCACTGTTGCACCACCTGGTTGAGTGTTCCGGCGTGATCGGCATGGGGGTTTTGGGGATCATCACCGCACTCTTTCTGATCCTGTCGCCGTTCCGATACCATCGCATTGTTCGGGAAGACGCAGGCGTCGTCACACCGAAAAAACTGCTACCGCTTGAAGAATCGCCGCTTTCCCTTTCGCGTATCGAAACAACATGCCGAAGGATTGACAAA
>WRMR01000036.1 GCA_009776995.1 Planctomycetaceae bacterium
AATTCCCCCTAATCATGCACGACCACTATTTTTTCCGACTCCGGCGGACGCGGCACGTCGATGGCGTCAATCGTTTTTTGAATCTCTTCATGCAGTGGCGGCGTCGCGCTGACGATCATGTCGCCGGTGTCCTGACGCACATAAATGGCGGCGGCGCGGCCGGCAAATTGCCGGTTCAAAAAGATGAACGCCTCGCCGATGGGGATATTTTTCGTAAAATAAGTTTTCGTCACTGGTTCGGGGAAGGACTCGCCCATGGACTCGGTCAGCTTTTCCGCCAGCGCGTGATCGGCTTCCGTGCCATAGACGATGATTGTGCTGTTCGCCAAATTCGCGCGGTACTGTGTCGGTCCGCCGGGCATCCACAGCGGTGCAATGGCACTCGTGGCCGTGCTGTCCAGAGTATAAACGATGCCGCCGACGATCTGTGACCGGAGGGCATTTTGCGTAAATATCAAAGCATCCGGTGGTACCTGGTACGCTTTCAACATCATCATGTTTTCCGGCACGGTGATCGATTCCAGCTTGGCGATGAATTCGACCACTTTCGCTTGATCGACCGGCCGGGCATAGACGATGATCTGTTCGGGCGTGGCTCCCTGAAACATCGTGATGCGCGAGGAATAGGTCTGCATTTGGCGTATCAACTGCATCGCGCGAAGTGCCGGGAAGTTTTTCATCGCGTAAACCTCAAGCACCGGCAGTTCTTCCATTTTCTGCTGGACGAAATTGTCGATAAATTTCTTGATTTCCTCATGCGTTTTCGGGGAGGCAACGGCCAGGATGGCAATGCGTTCGGAATTCATGACAAACGTCGCCTGCGGCGGTGGAAATGCCTCGCGCAGGGCGTACCACGACCAGGTCATCATGGACGGCGGGTAGAGTACAAATTCGTAATCGCGCGGCACCGGCCTGATTTCCTCCGGCAGGTCAACGTCCAGCACTTCCAGAGCCTCGGCAATCAACTTGTGGTCCAGCGGCGTGGCGCGAATCACTAGCGTCCGGGCGGTCGGGTCGTCGGACGTTTGCAGGGTGCTTTGGTAAGGGTCATTATAATAGGGGTTATAGAAGGGACGAAAAATCTGTGTTGGTGCTTCAAATTGCGCATTGGGAACGGTTGCCTGTAACCACTTTTTCGCATTGGTAACACTGATATATTTGAGTGTATAGACCTTCGGCAGGGCGTTGGATTTTTCCAACTGCTCTGCGGCCATGTCTTCGATCAGTTTTTCTATCTTGGGAATTTCTTTTTGGTAGCCATTGTAAACAATTTGGTTCGGCAATGGTCCGTTTTGTGCGTAGCCGGAAAAATTGGACCAAATCTGCTGGACAAGCAAATCACGGGGAATGCCCGATCCGTCGGGAATCGTGATGACTTGATATACTCTTTGCGATCCGGGTTTCCCGAGAGCATCAATTTCATCAATGCATTTTTGAATCAGCTTATGGTCTTCCTCTGTGGCAAAGACGACGATTTCAGAACCATAGCTCCCAGTGATTTTCGCAGTCGGAACGATTTCCTGCAACATGGGAATATATCGGTAGATATAACCTTCTTCCAATTCATACCTTCGCACAGTCATTTTGCCGGAAATCTTGGCAATTTTCGTTATATCGTCGATCAGAGATGCAATTTTTTTTTGATCGTCTTCCGGTAAAAACACCATGACCGAGCGCGTGCCGGGGTCAACCTTGAAACAGCCGGATCGTGTACCGCGAATTGATTCTATCTGACGCTGTGTGCGGTTCATCGGCATATCGCCAAACCAAATCCCTCCGTACTGCAACCTCATGTTACGCATCGGGTCATCCTGCAACAGGTTCTTGATTTCGTAGGAAGTCAACGATTCCGCATCGGGGAACATGCCCTGGAGCAGCGACTCAATTGTCACCGGGTCGGCGTCGCCCATCGGGTACACGGCAAATTCGGCGTGGTACGGGTCGTCGGTCGATTGCATGTCTTCGAGCAGTGTCTCGATGTCCTTGTGTTCCCGCGCGGTCGCGCGAACCGTCACGCGGGCCGATTCCGTGACGCCTCCGTAAGCTGACAGGGAATAGCCGCCGCTGTAAACCTCGACGCCGGGAAACAAGGTTTCAATCATCTCCTTCACCGAGGCGGGCGACAGCTTTGGGACGGGATACGACCGGAACCGCTCCTGTAATGTGACTTGCGTGTCTTTGTTCGTTGCTTCAATCATTTCCGCAATGGCCGCATGTTCTTCCGGCGTGGCCCAGATAAGCAGCCGCTTGTTCCGCTCATCGACCTGCGATTTGATGTTCGGATACACCTGCTTGATCGAATCAAGAACGGTCTCCGGATCGCCGATGGCAACGGGATAGGTCATGTACTTCAGATTCTTCAGGACGGTCGGGTCGAGCGTTTCAAAGATGATGACCACCTTGTCCATTTCGGACTTGGCCGCCCAGACGAGCATGCGCATCCCTTTTTCGTCGAAAATCAGCTTGGCCTCCGGGACGCGGTCGGCCAGGGCTTTCTGAACCGTTTCAGAATCCACGGCGGTGAGCGAGAAAATTCTGAAATCCAGTTCAAAACCGGCGGCGGTATTGGCCGACATCATCACCAGCGCGTCGGCGATCAACTGGTGTCCGAGCGGCCTGGCATAAATGGACATTTGCCCGGGCGAGGTGTCGTCCACGATGCGGATACTCAGCCCCGCCATCTCTTCGGTGGCGGTTTGCACGAAGGATTCAATGCGTTTGCGCTGGTCATCCGTGACCGTATAAAGAAAAAGCACCGGCTCGTCCGGTGTGAAGGTGGAAACGATCAGGTCAACGTTTTTCCGTATCAATTCATGCTCGGCGGGCCGGGCAACCACCATCAACTGGCGGTTGACCGCGTCCGGCACGATGTAGGCTTCATGGGTCAGCCATTGCAAGGTGTTAATCACCTGGTCCGACGGCATGTCACTCAACTGGTAAAAGCGTATCTGCGGATCGTTCGGCCCCGGGTCTTCCGGGTCGAGCTTTTCAATCAGCGCGGCAACCAGTTTGCGTTGTTCGGCGTTCCTGCTTTGCACAATGAGCGTTTTGCCCGTCGGGTCATACATGAATTGCAGATTGGGGAGCATCCCCTGCACGAAATAGATGACTTCCGAAGGATCGGCACGATGAATCGGAAAACGTCCGAACCGGTCGGCGGGTTCGGTGTTGTGAATGTTTTCGATGGTCTCCTTAATGATCTCATGCTCTTCCGCCGTCCCCCAGACGAAAATGCTTTGACTTATGGTATCATACGTCAGTTTCGCGTTCGGTGCGAGCGGCTGCAACTGCTGCAACATATCATACCAACTGAAATAACTGCCGCTGAGGGGGTCGAGGATATTAACCCGGCCAACCGGATACGATGCGAAATACCGCTTGACGCGGTTCGGGTCCGCCGTATCAATCTGTTTCAGCAGTGAATCGACCGACTCGGCAATTTGCGTCGGTACGCGAAGAATCAGGCGGTTGTTCGCGCTGTCCTCCGTGATGTTGACATCCGGGTAAATGTCCTTGACCAGTTGTTGTAGCGTGGCATTTTCGGTGAAACGCGGCGAATAAGTGATGAATTTCTCCGGCATGACAAGCGGCGCGACCGTTTTGAGCGATTCGAGCATCTCGCCGATGCGCTCGTGCTGAAGCGGCAATGCCCAGACCGGCATGACGTTCCTGCGGTCGTCGTTCAAAATGCGGAATTCGCCGATTTCCTTTTTCAATTCGCTCTGCACCGAGTCGAAACGCGAACGTTCCGCCTGCGTCACGGAATAAACAACCAGCAGGCTGGAGGGCTTGAGTTTGAATTGATCCTGGAGGTCGTCGAGCAGGCGTTCCACTTCGTCCAGCACCGCCGGACGCGCCTTGACATACAAACTCATCGGGTCGAGATCGTCGCGTTTGACTTCGCGGATGTAATCGACGTTCGTTTTCACCGTGTTGATGAAATCGTCGGTGATAAGCCGCCCGACGGGGAACAGCCGGACGCGTTCCGGCGGCGGCAGACTCGCTTCCACTTCGAGAATCACTTTCGACGCCAGCAATTGCTCGGTTTTTGTCCCGGCCACGGAAACCAGCTTGCTTTCCTTGTCGTACTGGATTTCGGCACGCGGCACGGCGTCCCGCACAAACTCAACGAGATGATCCGGCAAATCCTGTTTGACCGGCAGTGTCATCATCGTCTTGGGTTCTTCAGGAGTTGTCCTTTTCAACTCGGCCATGATCTTTTCGATTTGAGCCAGTTCCGACTTGGGGCCGTAAGCGATCAAACGCATGTTTTTCGGGTCGAACGTCACATTGCCGAACCGCCGGAACGTCATGCGCATCGTTGTCATAAAATCGTCTGTCGGCCTGGTGTCCAGCGGGAGAACGAGAACGCCGAACCCGAATTCCTCATCGACCTTGAAGATAAAATCCTCCACGCTGTCGAGGGCTTTCCTGGTTCCATAAACCAAAATCGTGCTACTCTCGGGTTCAGGATAAACACTGATGCCGGGGATGACCTGCGGCAACACCCACTGCAACGAATTCACATTGCCGCGGCGAACCACAAACGCTTTCGCAATCAATTCATTCGCCCTGCCTCTGTCGCTTGTGCCTGTTGTCGTTCCTTCGCCTTCATCCGCGTCGTTGGCACCGCCGATTGCTTCTCCGCCGCCAGTCAGTTCGTCAAGCACTTGCCTCATGCGCACATGCTGCTCGGCGGTGGCCCAAATCGTGAGCTGATTATCGCGTCCCTCGCTCAGTTCGAGGACGCCTTCAAATTCCGGCATCCTGCGCAGGTCACGCCAAAGCATGTTCCAGCGGTTCGACAACATCCGGTTGACCGGGTAACACACCATCTTGCGTTCAATGCCGTCGTCGGAAACGCTCTCAACCTCCTCAATGGCGGCGGTGATCATCTTGTGTTCATCCGCCGAGCCGACGACGAGCAGGTAACGGTCGCCCCTGTTAAATTCGACCATGGCTTTGGGAACAAGCTTCTGGACATTCTCGACAACATTCTCGATGAGCGAAACACTGCCTTTCAGCTTATAAACCTTAATCACCGGCGCATCTTCATCCGTGAAAGTCCGTTTGAGTTTTTCAATCAACTCGCTGATTTTCGCCTGATCGTCCGGCACAGCCAGCACGACCAGCTTGCGGTTGTTGCTTTCGTAGGTGGTAACCGCGTTCGGCACGATCTTTTCGAGCATCTCCAGAAATTTTTTCACGAAGGTCTCATTGACGTCGTACAGATTGGCGAGTGATCCCCACATGCGATACATCATATAGAGCCGTTCAGGCGGCGCGTCGGCCAACTGGTCGAGCGAATAAATCTGAACCGTTGGCATCATCGTCGTGCCGGGATCGACATCAAGGCGGTCGATGATGGACCGGACGTTGCGGTGCTGGTCGTCGTTGGCCAGTACGTGAATCTGCGGCGAATTGGGCAGCCGCACCATCGACGAAATGCCGCCGTACTCCCGGACGATTTCCTCGACCTTTGCCGGGTCGTTTTTCAAAATGGTGTACGTGTCCCAATCTGTCGGCAGCGGAGGCAGCTCGCCCGGGGCTTGCGGGGGACGCTGTTGCTGTTCCGGTGCCGCCGGATCGGCCATCGCATAGATCACCTTATTGATAAGGCGGTGCGACGCCACCGTGTCGATCAGCATGAACGAATTGCCCGGCAGGTCGATGACGTAGGAGTTGGGCCCCAAATACTGCTTGATCTGCGCATCAACGGCTTCGCGATTCCGCCGACTCAGCGCGTACGTCACGGCCACAAACTCAAATTTGGCCTTGCGGTTGTCCAGGTCGGCCGGTTGCAGTTTCGGCAAATACACCGCCGGAATCTGTTTCGTCCTGGTCAGATTGAACAGATGCAACAGGTTTTCGTAGCGAACCAGCGTATATCCGCGTGCCTGCAAGACGCTGTTGAGCATGTCCAGGGCTTCGGCGGGCGAGTATTCCGTGCGGTCGGAAAACGTGAACGTGCCGGGCGGCGGCGTTTCCATAATCAACTGCAAACCCAGCCTGTCGGCAAACCAGGTGAGCACTTCGGCCCAGGCGGCTTTGTCGAAAATGATGATGAGGGTTTTCTCATGAATGACCTTGAGCCAATTCGCCTGTTGCTCCTCGGTGAGGACGGCTTTCAATTTCTCTTCATTTTCCGCGCGGATGGCATTCCACTGGTCTTCCTCCGTGCTTGAAAGTTTTTGCGAACGTTCCACCATCAGCGACGCCACTTGAGCGATTTGCTGGTCGGTCAAACCCATGCGCGCGGCAATGGCCGGAGTGACCAGCATGGTATAACTTTCGTCCGGCTTGACTTCAGGCGATGCCGGTTTTGCATCCGGCGCGGCCTCCGGGGGAACTTCCGACGGCGGAGCCTCGGACGTATTGGGACGTTGCCCCCGTTGCCCCTGACCTTGTTGCCTTTGCGCCAACAGATGAGAACCCGTCACCAACAGGACAGCCAGAGCAACGACAAGGATGGTATTCCATCGCAGGTGTTTCGGCATAACAGATGCACCAATCATATTTCAACCTCAAAAGGATATTGCGCCTTGCGCAATATTTTCAGGATCAATGTCTTGTAACGCAAATCTCATGCACAAGCATAGTTTGCCGCAGCAAAAATGACGTTACAAAACGATACGGACAAAGAACAATCGCAAAATTTTGATTTCTGCAACTGATTCTTCGGATAAGGCGGGAAAAATGGTTCTCGACATTCAGCATCCTGTCGAGCAACTCTCTATAGAATCATTTTATCGGAAAACTCCATCTATTGCAAGTTTTTTAAGGACAATGCCCAAAAAATCCATTTATCTCAAAATCACTATCAGGAAAAAATCGCAAAATCGCTTTTTTGGGGAAACAGGATTTTTGCTTCGGAAATCAGGATTTTGCCTCAGTCTTGCGACTTCTGGAAATCAAAATATAATAAATTTGTACTCTTAAATTTAAAGAAGTTCGTGTAATCAATTCAAAATGTTGATATGGACTTGACTTACCGTTACTGTCATTTACTATTTTGATGAATGAAGTTAAATTGCCCCGAATGGGGCAAGATTTCTATAACCCCCGGATTTATCCGGGGGTAGCGACCATGATGAACAATACAAGCCCCAACGGGGCGCGACCAATGGCAGCCGGGAACAGATCGCAGTGACCGGATCGAACGCGTGATGATTCGGTTGCTTCGTGATACAGCGGTCACGGCGTGACCGCTTCACCTTCGTTGCCGGCTACCATTACAAAGGCAATTGAAATGCGCAACATATCAGCAATTGATTTGATTTTTGAACAATCTCGTAAAGGACGGCGCGGGACAGAGTTTCCGGCGTCGGATGTGCCGGAGCAACCGCTTGCCGATCTGATCCCGGCAGATCAACTGGCCGCAAATGCGCCGAAATTGCCGGAATTGTCCGAACCTGATGTTGTGCGGCACTTTATGAACCTCGCCATGCTCAACATGTCGGTTGACACACATTTCTATCCGCTCGGTTCCTGTACGATGAAACACAACCCGCGACGGAACGAAACACTCATCGCGACGCCGAAACTGACCGGTTTGCACCCTTATCAGCCGGAATCGACCGTGCAGGGACAACTGCAAATTCTGTTTGAATTGCAGGAAATGCTCGCCGAATTGAGTGGACTGCCCGGCGTCAGTCTGCAACCGGCCGCCGGGGCGCACGGTGAACTGACCGCGCTGCTCGTTGCGGTGGCATATCTGAAAGACCGGGCGAAGCGGGAAAATCGCCCACATGAACGGAATATCGTACTAATTCCTGACGGGGCACACGGAACCAATCCGGCCAGCGCGGCGGTTGCCGGTCTCAAAACGGTCGAAGTCAAAAGCGATTCAGACGGTTTTGTCGATCTTGACGACCTGAGGAGCAAGCTTAACGACCGCGTTGCGGTTTTTATGATCACCAACCCGAACACGCTCGGCATTTTCGAGAAGAATATCAAAGCGATTTGCGACCTCGTGCATGAGGCGGGCGGACTGGTTTACCTCGACGGGGCGAACTTCAATGCGATTGCCGGAATCACGCGCCCCGGTGATTTTGGCATTGACATGATGCACTACAACGTCCATAAAACCTTTTCGACGCCGCATGGTGCCGGCGGTCCCGGGTCAGGGCCGATTGCGGTCAGTGCCGCGCTGACGGAATTTTTGCCTGTCCCGCGTGTCATCCACCGCGAGGAAAACGGCCAAAAGCATTACTCTTTGCAGTACGACGCTCCCAAATCCATCGGTCGCGTCCGATCTTTTTTCGGCAGTGTCGGCGTCCTCAATCGCGTGTATTGCTACCTGCGAACGCTCGGTGCTACAGGCGTCAAGCGCATGACCGAAAACGCCGTGCTGAACGCCAACTACCTGCTCGCTCGGGTGAAAAATCACATTGACGTGCCCTGCGGCGACCGCTGTATGCACGAATTTGTCGCCAGTGCGGCCAAACTTAAAGCCGAAAAAGGCATTTCCGCAATGGACGTGGCCAAGCGGTTGCTCGATTACGGCTGGCATGCGCCGACCGTGTATTTCCCGCTCATCGTCAAGGAGGCACTCATGATTGAGCCGACGGAAACGGAATCGAAAGAGACGCTCGACCGTTTTGCCGATACGCTGGTTGAAATTATCAACACCGGTGCCGAATTGCTGCACGACGCCCCACACTCGACGCCCATCAGCCGCCCGGACGAAGTCACCGCCGCCCGAAAACCGGTGCTGAAGTTTGTGGGGTGATGTTTGGAATCGCGCAAAAATGATATGATCATTTTCATCGGAGCCGCGAGAGTTATCGAGCGGTCAAACAAGGGAACGATATCCATCCACAGAAAGACTTCTCCGCTTCGACCGCTCCGTAACCGTCGCGGCTCTGATTAGGCGGTCACATCGTGAACTGCTATCCGATTCCAGGAGCCGGGGCAAAACATCATCGTGACTCGTGGTGAATACAAAAATCCCGTCATTGCGCCGGAGTACCGGCTTCATTCCGGCTTTTGTTTCAACTCCTAACGACTCCCCTTATTCACTTCCCTGGTTCCTCACTCCTCACATGGCAAAAGCACAAGTATTGCACGCAACGGAATATCTGAAACAATCGGTGAAACTTCCGTCCAAGCCGGTTTGTGTCTTGTTTGGCGGCGATTCGTTTCTCAAATCGCAGGCGTTCCGGCGACTGCGGACGACGTTGCTCCATGATGACGACGCCGAATATTCCCTGACGCGATTCGATGGCAACCAGGCGGCCTTTTCCGTCGTGCTGAGGGAACTTTCCATGATGACCATGTTCGGCGATGGTCAGCGCGTTGTGGTGGTCGAAGACGCCGACACGTTCGTGACCCGGTTTCGCGGGGAACTGGAAGATTACGCAGCCTCGCCATCACAGACGTCCACACTGATCCTGCTCGTCGGCACCTTTCCGTCCAACACACGACTCTACAAAGCCGCCGAAACAAGCGGTTGGCTGATGGATTGCAGCCCACCGGGCGAAGCGGCCATCCCGAAATGGCTTGCCGGTTGGGCACACGATGCACACCAGTTGAATTGCGATACGGCCTCCGCCGAGTTGCTCGTTGATCTGATCGGGACAGAACTCGGCTTGCTCGACCAGGAACTGACGAAACTGGCATTGGTTGTTCCCAAAGACGGGAAACTCACCGCAACCATCGTGCAGGAAAACGTCGGTTCGTGGCGTACGCGAACCACTTGGGAAATGCTCGACCTTGCCCTGGCCGGTAATGTTCCCGAAGCAGTCCGCCAACTCGACATGCTCATGCAGGCCGGAGAAAATCCTGTCGGTATCCTTGCCCAGATTGCCTATTCCCTCCGTCGTTTTGCCGCCGCAACGCAACTGATACTTGACGCGGAAAAACAGGGAAAACGTATCCAACTCTCCACCGCTCTCGAACAGGCGGGCGTCAAACGCTTTGTCATTCAAAAAAGCGAAACCCAGATCAAGCGGCTCGGACGACACCGCGGCGCAAAACTGCTCGATTGGCTATTAAAAGCCGATCTCGATTTCAAAGGGGACAGTCGTATTTCCCCACGAATCATCATTGAACAGTTGATCTTAAAAATCGCCGCCCCGCAATTGAAATCGTTGCACTAATTACATTATTCTTTTTTACGCCACTCATTTGCTCAAAATATCTTGTGTATTTTCTCGTTCACAAGAGAATATGGCGAAATACAAAAATTAATTTTTCTCTATTTCTGTTTTTTTTGTTTCTTATCTTGCCCATCTTAACTATAATGTCATTTTATGGTACTGCTCGTGCATGTTGTTACGAAAATATGGGTGCAACATAGCGCGATTACAGAAGAATAACGAACAAAAATGTCCGTGTCTTTCTGTGGCTAAAAACTAAAAAAACTGGAGAACAATAATGAAAAAACTACAATTATCAACATTGCTGGCGGTCGCAGTGACTGTCATCGGTACGGGCATGATTCGTGCTGAATTGACGCCAAATGAAATTGTGAACAATTTCAACAACATTGGAACTTACGGGCTGTCCTTTTCTTCCGGGGGGATCAGCGGCACAAACGAGCGGCTGTTCACCGGTCCTGCAGGCCAGGACATTTCGGGTGCCTATTTCAACGGAACCAGCACCGCCGTCAACACATTCCATTCCTTCTGTGTTGAACCGAATGTTGGTTCAGTCGCTTCAAGTGGTACGGCGAAATTGAATTTTACCGGTGGAAATTCAACGAGAATCGACTCGGATGGCAAGGCCGTTTCGGTCGGAACTGCGTTTCTTTACACACAATTTGCGACAGGTGCGTTTACTTCGAGCCTGTACAATTATACCAATTCGTCACAACGAACGAGTGATTCGAGCTTGCTTTTGACAACACTTCGCAGTTTGATGAGTCCCCAAGGAACGATTAACTGGACAAGCAACAAATTTCTTGCCTATTTGCTGACAATCAACAGTGACCAGTCGTACTGGACAGGTGTTTACAATCCTGCCCAGTATTATGACGAGATTGGAAACTATGCTGTTTTTGTGATGAACATTCACAACACCAGCGGAACCGGTCAATATCAGGATTTCCTCTACATTGCCAAAGCGGATTACGGGAAGGGCGCAGTTCCCGAACCGGCAACAGTTTTGCTTTGGTCACTTGGAAGCTTGGGGGTTTTTGGTGTGAGCCAATACCGAAAACGCAACAAAAAAGCATAGAGTTTTTTCCAAATCCGGGTTAGATACTTTACGCTCTACCGTTCCACGCCAAGTCAAGTGACATTTTCAGCAGGACAGCAACCGGAAACGTAAGTGACTGGTTCAACGGTACTGTTTCCGAAAACCCCGTCGCTTTCGCTCCGGGTTGCTGTTTGAAAACTTCGCTTTGTTGGCGTTGTGCGGCTCAAAATTCACAGGTGGGGTTGTATAATCCCCTGTTCGTGTCACAATGGAAGTCGAGATGCGCGAATGTGAACCAAATTTTTGTACGATACGAAATCATGGCCGAAATGACGGACCCGCACACCAACCAATCGACCGTAACAGAGGAACCTGTCGAGGTTTTTGACACGAGCCGATTGAAAAATCCGCTTTTGGCGGCGGTTTTGGCGTGGCTTGTGCCTGGCTTGGGACATTGGTATCAAGGGCGAAGGGAAAAAGCGGTACTCTTTTTCATTTGCATTATGAGCATTTTTCTGTTCGGGTGCTATTTGGGCAGTGACCGCGAATATGGCCCGGCAAGAGTGGTTTACGCAAAATGGACCAAAGGGGAAAAGCGTCTTTTTTTCATTCCGCAGGCATTTCTTGGCATCGCGGCTATCCCGGCGACATTGCAGGAAAACCTCGTGAAGCAAGGGCTTCCGCCGCGATGGGACGGTCTGATGGCCCCACCGAACAGCCCGGCAACCACCAAGCCCAAGGGTAATCCAACGATCAACAACCTGTATGAGCACCTTGGCCGTTATTTTGAACTGGGCACAATTTTCACCGTCATTGCCGGTTTCATGAATATTCTTGTGGTGTTCGACGCCGTTTCCGGTCCGGTGATTGAAACGGAAAACACTGAACAAGATAAAAAGAAGAAAAAAGACACGGAAGATCAAAAAAAATCAGAGACGCCATAACGCCGTCATGATTGATTCGGGGGCATCCGTGGATAATCACTATCATGCTCGACCAAATCCCGCTACTGTTTTTTGCCTTGCCGCTGATCGTCGCGTTTTCGCTTGTGTACCAAGGGACACGTAGCGAAAAAATGCCGACGATTCTGGCCCGTTCCGTCCGCACGATGATCTTGCTGGTCATTCTCATGGCGGCAATCCTCGTCGTTCTTCAATGGATGCTTCCCTGAATCGCGGTGGGGCAATGAAAGATTTTCAAAACCGCAATCCACTTCGCCGCCAGGTTGACGCAAATGGCAATGCGGATACCATCGAGCAGAAAAAGCCCTCTGTCGGTCGCGGACGGAAAATCTCGTGCAACATCCTGTTTTTGCTTCTTCTTGTTCTCTTGCTCGGCGGGATCGTCTCCCATTATTCCCGTTTTTCGACCTATGGCGAATTTGTTCTGCTGACGGAAGAAAGCGATACTGTCTCCACCGATGAAGAGGTAATGGAATACCAGCGTTTGCTCGTGCGCAACCGTTTTCCCTTTGTACTGACAATTGCCGTCAGGCTATGCCGAGTGGAAGACGGCGAGACATCGCAGCGTTTTTCCGTCCTCGACACACAATACTACAGTTTTGTCGGTACCCGTTCATGGTATTCAGGTGCGTTTGAAGCACGAATCCACTTTGTCGTGTCCGACACCGGGCGGTTTACCGTGACTGATCGTTCTGGGACGCCGTTGGAACAGCTCCTCACGCCGTTTCCGAACGCTGACGCAAAAGATCGCGACTTATGGAGTGAAACCACAGTTCTTCCTTCGCTGCTTGCCAACCAACTTGTCAAAGAGTTGCGCAAGGGCAAACTCCCCGGTATCAGCGAAATCAAGGAAGACCGGAAAATTCGCACCAAGGAACCAATCTGGTGCTGTTCTCTGCCGGACGACCATGATGGCAAGGTCCTCGTGATCACCATGTCACCACGCGCCAATTACGGACGGTGAACCGGTATGTTGACTTTCCTGCCACAGAGAAGCAATCGTAAAATTGCGAGTCTTGTTTCACAATCTTACGATTGCGGCTCTGATGTTTCAACCGAATCGACTCGCACAGTGCAATCGGGCAATGCATCGAGAAATCTGCGGCCGTAGCTCTTCGTATGAATGCGCGGGTCAAGCACGACAATAATGCCGTGATCGGTTTTGGTGCGAATCAGGCGTCCGAAGCCCTGTTTGAATTTGAGAATCGCGCTGGGGAGTTGATAATCCTGGAACGGATTGCCGCCGCTTGCTTCGATGGCTTCGAGCCGGGCTTCCACGAGCGGCTGGCTCGGTACAAGAAACGGCAGTTTCGTGATGATGACGTTTTGCAATGCGTCGCCGGGCACATCGACGCCTTGCCAAAAACTGTCCGTCCCGAACAACACGCTACGGGGTTTTTCGCGGAATTGCGCAATCATCTGCGACCGGGGTATCCCTTCCCCCTGGACGAGCAACGGCATGTTGCGTTCGGCCAGCCACGGGAGCAGTGTTGCCGCAGTTTTCCTGAGTTGCGAATAGCTGGTGAACAACACAAACGCGTGCCCGTCCGTATCGGTCAGATAACGTTGCAGCATGGCGTTGATCTGTTGCTGATGTTCGCGTTCCGGTGCGTCGGGCGGCAACATGCCCTTGACCATCACGAGCGTCGCCTGCCGCTTGTAGTCGAAGGGACTGCCCACCAGTCCGGTTTGCACATCGGTCAGACCGATCCGCGATTTGAAAAACTGGAACGTATTGGCTTCAGGCTTCAGGCTCCGGGCTTCCGTGTTGATGTTCGAAGCGGAATCTGAAGTCCGAAGCCAGTTGCCGGTGGAAAGCGTGGCACTGGTCATCGTCACAGACGGTACGGCGTTGAAAAGATGCTCGCGGAGGATTGGCCCGACATGCACCGGAGCCGCTTCGAGTAAAATCCGGCTGTAACCCCGTTGTGAAGTCGTTTTTTCGACCCAATACACGAGTGAATCGTCCGATTGGTCGAGCCAGACCGTAACGGTTTGTCCCATCGTCACAACTTTGTTGCGAGCGGCCGTCAGTTCCTGTCGCAAATCGCGGTTTTCAATCTTGTCGATGCAGTCGCGCAACCGGTTGGCAAGTTTTCGCAAGCCTTCGCCGAGCGGATTGGGGACGATGTTCGGTTCATGGACGCGCCCGTTGCCGCCGGGACGTCGGATCAGCCATTGCCCGATGTCTTCAAACAGATTGGCCGCGCGACGCCGACATTCGGCCACCGCGATTTCCGACGGTTCATGAAACACCTGGGTCAGCAGACCGCGTCCCGACTTGGGGTTGTGCAACTTGTTGAGCAGGTAATCGATTTGTCCCTGCGTGACGGTGATGCCGAGGTGATCGGCGGCGGCTTGTTCCATCGTGTGCGCTTCGTCGAACACGAGCGCGTCATAGACCGGCAGGATGTTTCCGCCTTGCCGGCGCACGGCCAAATCGCTGAACAGAAGCGCGTGATTGACGATCAGCAACTGTGCGTTGGCGATGCGCCGCCGTGCCTGTTGATAAAAGCATTTGCGTTCAAACGCACACGACTTGCCGGGACAGTTGCCCATTTCGCAACAGACGTCGTCCCAAACATCGTGGCGGGGTTGCGGGGAAATGTCGGAAAGTGTGCCGTCCGAGGTTGATTTCGCCCACAGGTTGATGTGTACCAGCTCGTCCGCCTCTTCGTCGGCGATCAACGTCAAGGCCCGTTTGGCCGCGTTGTCCAACCGGCGAAGGCACAGGTAATTCGACCGTCCCTTGACCAGCACGGCACTGAATTCGTAGGGCAAAATCGCGTTGAGGAACGGGATATCCTTCGCGATCAACTGCTCTTGCAAGCTGATCGTGTGCGTCGAAATGACAACGCGGGGAACGCCTTTCGTCCGTGTTTTTTCGATTTGTGCCAGTTGGTCGAGATCCGTGTTGAGAGTGTCAAGCGAGGGATGATGGGTGAGGGGCGAGGGATGAGATTCCGAAGGCTGCCTCGCCTCTGCTCCCTTGTCTCCCGACTCTTGCTGTTCTTCGACCACATACAAAATCGCGGGCACGAGATAGGCGAAACTCTTTCCGACGCCGGTTCCGGCTTCGACGGCAAGATGCTTCCTCACGCGTAACGCCTTTTCGACAGCCCGTGCCATGTCGAGCTGCTCCTGCCGGTGTTCGTAATTCGGCAATCGTCGGGCAATCACCCCGCCGGGACCGAGAACCTCTTGGACTGATAACATAAAACCGGTGCTGATTTCCAATCATTTTGAATCGAAACACCACAGAACTTCGATTTGAAATCCCATGTTTGGATATTTTAACATGAAAACCATGGGAGTAAACCGGATGTGCCGTCACTTGCCATTGATCAGTGCAAGGGGATCAGAGCCGCAATTTTACGATTGCGGCTCCGATCGGCGACCACGGCATAACGGTTCCGTCCTGTTTGTCCTACCAGGTCATAGACACCAGGATCATGAAGCTGTACAGATTGAAAAACGCGTGCAGGAAAAACACTGATGCAAAACGTCGTGTACGGTGGTAAAGCGTCCCGATAACCAGTGCGAACAGGAACAGCGGGATCGGATCGACCATGCTGCTTGTGACACCGAGTTGGACAGCCCCATCCGATTTGGCGAACATGTCAACCACATATTTGACAACACCAATCGGAATGAGAATGGTTACCAGCAGGAGCAATGCTCCCAGAGCGTCGCGACCGGTTCGCCGGAAATCCCACAGCCCGATGTCGCTCCAGCGAATGCGGAACAAGCGGCGGAAAACCACGATGACCACCGCCATTGCAACCAGATTGCCGATCAACGTCGCCGTCATCGCCTGGAATATGCGGTCAATGGACGATGGGGTGGTCTCCTGTTGGGTGCGAAAATGGATTGCCGCGAAGAACAGTGCCGTCAACAAAATCGGAATGCGTTGGGCCGGCGCGGAATGACCATACCCGCGTCGCAATTTCGCTTCGATGCCGCCCTGAATCACAACGCGAAACATGAACTCCTCCGTCAGCGGTGCGACAATCACCGCCGTCAGGAAACAGACGAGAATCACCATCGGGTTTTGACCGTTCTTCTGCATGAGGATCGTCAGAGGATGCTGGTCGGGCAGTTCTTCGTCGGAAATCGGCTGGGTGACGCCCCTGTCGGTTTCGTTGTCAGTGGGACGATCAACGGCTTCAAACACGAGCACGTTGTCATTGTGCTGAATCTCAAATACTCCGGGGATAACGCGCAGGACGAACCATTGTGAAAGCAGCATCACCATCAGATAAACCGCCAGCGCAAGCGGAATCGCACTGACGCCCCACGGCACGGTTCGCTGACGGCGCGGCGGGAAAAGGACACGGAACAGACGCAAACCATCGTTCGTGGTGCCTAATTCCATGACAAGATACGCGACAAATCCAACGGCGATGATCGAAAGATAAAGCAACAACAGCAGCAGCAAAGCAAAACCCAACCTTTCCATCGCGTCACCGGGTGACGCCGCTCACCTCCAAACTCATCACTGACCC
>WRMR01000037.1 GCA_009776995.1 Planctomycetaceae bacterium
TGCCATATCGAGAGACAAGTCTTTGCCGATTTCCACGGACTCAACGATTCTCTTTCCGGTCTGTCGTTGCTTGTTTGCCGCTTGTCCGGCACCAAGGACCGGAAACGGTAATTGGTACTGCTCTTTGTTTTTTTCCCCGTTAAGCCAACGTTCCCGCAATTCCTTCCCAGAGAGAAAACGTCCTCCATCCGCAATGTTCTTCAATTGACTCTTGACGCCGGCAGAGGCAAACGGCACTTCGAAGGGGGTCGAATGGCCTGTTGTCAGGAGCATCACGGCCTGATCAGGGTTGTATGAGGCAGGGATGATTTTTTCCGTCCAGTCGTCAACGTTGGCGTACTGCTTCATCAACTCAAAGCGTCGGTCCCTGGCTCTGCCGATTCGTTCTTCTCCCATGTTTTCCCCCTGAGTTCCGTGAAACGGCGCGTTCAGGTCAATCCAAGTAATGATCCGGTCCCAGGCTTCGGCATCCATAAGAAGCCCGTAGTGGTTGTTACGAAGAATTTGAACCAATTCCGTTGTGTTGGCGGCGAATTCCATGGGATTGAGCATGACATAGTCGCTTTCCAGCCCCGGCCGCCTGATGTATCTGTGCAAATGGTAATAGGACGTCGAAAAATGGCCGGCGTCGGGATAACCTGCGTGATAAGCACTGTGATAACCCTCGATTTTTTCATGGCCGCGCAGGTCAAACGGTGTGATACCAAGAGCAAATTCCCCGCCGTTGTGGCAGTCAACACAGTAGTGATTCAGCACCGGCTGCACTTCCCGCTCAAACGAGAAGCCTCGAGCCGGGCCATACCATGGCTTGATTTCCGAAATATGAAATCCTGCCGAAGGCATCGTATTCCAAATCGGAGCAGCCGAATTTCGGTCTTCATGGCAACCCGTACACGCCAGGATTTCACCCGGGACCGCCGTCATCCAACTTCGCATCAGTTGGATTGCCTGACCGTTCTCATCAAGCGGTTGGAGGGCAATCGGCAGGTTTGCAGGGACGGTAAACGCCACCGATCCGTCGCTTTCCACTGGAACCGTTCCGAGGATGGTGCGGAAATCCCAAGGTCCTTCCATACCGACCACCCCTTGGGGACCGCCGACGTTGGGATAGAGGAAATTATACGAGATCACACGAAGATTTTTGACCGTCCCGCGTGGAACTCCTTTGAGTCCGTCTCCGAAATAAATGTCGGAAATATGGATCACGGCGTCGGTTTTGGAATCATCACGACGGTCCAAAATTAGCGGGGGACGGGGTGTCGTTTTCCACGGCAATGGTTCAAAGAAAACAAAACCGTCCGACTCGGCTAACAAAGTCATATTATCCCGGGTATCAACAAGATAAAGTCCCCAGAGCGATTCCCGCGTCGGTTGTGATGAAACGAGATAATAGTGCTCGTTGATGGGAAACGGGTGAAGAAATTTCGGCCACGATTCGTCAACGAGATTATCGACAATGATTGTTGACTCGTACCTGGTTTCTTTCTTCGATTCAATGGTTTTCGGCTCACCGCATATCCTTTGGACGGCTCCAAGATTTTCTGACCGGCCTTTTTGAACATCAAACAGGACCAGCTCGCCCATACGGGGCACGCCGTGATGGCCGCCGACAACAGCAACAAACTTCATGGGGTCTTCCGGAATCGGCCGGGCGTAAAACATGGAGTTCGGCCAGTAGGAATTTGTACCATAATGTGACATCTGCATGGAACCGTCCGGATTCATCAGGAAAATCAGCCGGGCATGGGCATGAGGAATGTCCGTGTATTCCCATCGCTGGTACATCACCCGGCCGTCGGGCATAAGTGCCGGATGCCAGTTATGATCCTGGTCGAAAGTCAATCGCCGGATTGTTCCGTCATTGAATTTTCGATACATGTTTGTTACGGGGGTCGATCCGTTGACACAAGGCACCCCGATCATGGGCATCGTGGATGTGAACATGATCGAATCGTCCGCCAGATAGCAAGCATCATAATGGTTCGCATCGCTCATGGGAGGAAGTTGTATTGCCGCTTCCCCGCCGGGAATGAACAGGTCTATTTCGTACACATTCCAACGCCCCGTCTCATTGGTCATCGAAGCGAGGACGCGGGTCCCGTCAAAATGCAAGTCAACGTCACCGATAAATGTCGTGCGGGGCGGCTTGTAAACCACCCGCATCGTCGGCTCTTGCACCATGCGGCCGCTCTCTTTCAATTTCAAGGCCATCAGGCAGTCGTCGAATGCCTTGGGATTAAGCACACTGTTGCTTTGCCAGTTCTGGGGGAGCCCAAGATCATGGGAGTGGCGGCGCACAAACAGGATTTCATCAAAGTCCAAAAGAGGATTCGAGCGTGCAATTAGCGAATAGAGGTGTGACAGGTCAAGATACTCGTTAAAAAACCGTTCCAGCGAGGCCATGAGTGTTTCATCTTCGGAGTCGAAGGTTTGTCCAAACACTTCCTGCCATGAAACAAGAGATTTTTCGTACTCAAGGAGCCGCTTTCTTTCCTGCTCCAGAAAACCTTCGGCAACATCCTGCGTCGTTCGATACGTTTCAATCAGGTCCTGCGAACGGGAGATGATTTTCGAGTATTTCTCAAGACTCAACGGGAAATCCTGGGTCTTTTTCAGTTTCGACAGTTCCTCCCGGTCGGGAATGTCGATGTGAACGATGGCCCATAGGTCGGCTTCTTCAAGCGTTTTGCCGGCGGAATTCAACTCTTCCGGTACCTCGGAAAACATCGAAGCGTCATATGTCAGTTCGTTACAAATGTTTCCATGGTTGATATCCTCGTTTTTCAACTTGCTTTTTTGAGAAATCGAAAAGGTGATGTTTTCGCGGGGAACCAGTGCCAAAGACGTTTCCATGGCAAAATGGTCACTGAATGTCTGTCCGCTTTCACCTTTTTCAAAGCGGTCGATGGCAACTTCTTCATACCATCCGTCGCTCCATGGACCCGGCTTAAAATGATCATTCTGCAATTCCAGGGCTTTACGCTTTGCCGTGGAACGAGGCAAGGACCAAGGTTCATTCTCCTTTCCAAGCGGCGTGAAATTCAGCGCACAAATATGCGGAAACATGTTCGCGGCCTTGAGCTGAATCCTATGTGCGCCAGGTGATTCGACGTTCATGTCGGCCATTTTTTCCCATTGGGCCGAAGATGTTGACCAGCTTCCCGTCACGGAAGCTCCGCCTTCGACGATGACCTGACCATCGAGTTGAAGTTCGAAAGGACGTGAATCGGCGGCGGCATAAAGAACATGGACCTCATAAGTTCCCGGAGTCGGAAAATCAATGTCGTATTCCACAACATTAGGAGTCACCCCGCCGTTAATGATGCAAACATACTTGTCGGAGTAAGGGATACCCGGAATGGCATTTCCACGGTCGAACCAATCGGCTCGGACGATGAACGGACTTGACGCTGTATTCTCTCCGGGCAAAATCGTGTCCATCAACGCAAGAGCGAGGAACAAACAAACGCACAATCGAAAAAACCATGGAACAAACATCATCTGGCAATCACGGAATTTCATTTTATCCTCGTTTTCAAAATAAAGGGTTTTGTCTTGTCTGCTGAACTCATCAAACCAGTTTTGCTGCACTTTTCGACTTCAGTTCAGTGAGTCACCTGTCTTGTGGGGAGATACGTTTTTCAATTGACCGGGGTTTGATTAATTTCCGGGAGGTACGGTTTTAGGCAAATCAATCACAAAACTGGAATTTGCTTTCGTGACTTCGATTGGAAAACCAGGTTGACCATAACCGTACTTTTCCTTAACTTCTTTATGGACTTCGGACAACGCGGTCGGTGGTTTTCCCGGTTCATTATTGACAAGCGGTATGACGTTGACGCGTAAATTGCCCGATTGAACTCCCATGACACTCGGCGAGTATTTGGCCTTGAAACGTCCGTCGTTCAATACGAAAGCCGAACTTGCGCGGCCTTCTTCCGGCGTAAAAGTTAATTCAACGTTCTCCAGCAGTTGACCATCGTATTTTATTGTTCCTTCCAGTTTGACGACGGGATAGGGGCCCTTTTGACATCCGGGGGTAAGGAAAACGACTGCGAAAAGTCCCAATAGGAAAAATTTGCTTGTAAGTGAAGACATTCGTATTGTTTTCATATCAATTTACCTGAATTAAGTTTTGGAGTAAAACCGGTACGACGCCGTACCGGCCAAGTTTTTGTTGCTTTGAACCGACGGAAGTTCCCTCCACTGCCGGAGTGGTCTTCTTGCTCAGACCGCCCAAGAGAATTGGCAACTTCTGACTTCGTCAAAGTTTGTAATAAAGTATAAAGTAATGATAAAGCTTGTATTTTTTACACACGAATGGAACAGTTTTTCACAGATCAATCTGTGAAAATCATGCTCCACTCGTGCTTGTCTGTGTGCCTCAGTTGGGTACAAATGACCTCTTTCTATTGCGAATCGCAAGTCTGGGAACCGCCTCCATATCTCCAGCAAGGAGTCTCCGGCGGTATGGATCCGTGAGCCCGGGTAAAAGTCGCCGCCCAAACATTAAAATTCACCGTGTCGGAAACGAATTGCCCTGAACCATCGGCCATCGCCCCGTGCAGGCCGCCGATGTGGAAGGAATAGGTTGTTCTTAACTCGCTGGGGACAATATAATTCGGAGGGTGATTTCTGACATTACAATGAGTAAACGTGGAATATCCCTGCCCGGCATGGTTGACGAAAAGGAAGGGATTGCGGGCATCACGCACTGGGATGTTGCCACCGGTTTCGTAAAGAACCTCGTCGTTCCGAATGACGTGCGTGTTTTCCAAAAGAAGAAATGTATGCGAAGTGCCGTCTGTGATTGCAGATAGGTCGGTCGCGCTGTTCTTCCAGAACAAACCGCGCAAAGGAGCGTGAGCACTATGTTCCTCCCGGTTAAGGGTGCCCTCAGTATGAAACCGTTCGGGGAACCCGCAGCCGCCGTTGACGGCATAGTCTTTTTGCGTTTTGGAGATTTCCGGGTCTTTCGGTGCCGAAGGGCATCGCATCGAAGCTGGCGCGCTTCGGGACGCCAACATGTGATTGTTATCGGCACCAGGGTCACCGCAAGATTCATACCCTGTGGGATGATCCCCCCAGCCGTAAGCCACGTGGTCGGTGTACATGCGACGGTTGAAATCCAGCAGCTGGTAAACGCCGGTCTGTTCCATCTGCGGCAGAAGAAACGCCGCCCAACCGGCTGACCCGCAATAGACGCAAGGATTTCCACCTGCTGACCAAATGTTGCACCCATACGGATTTTCTGCCGCAAGGCGATCCAAATTGATGTTTCCCGGCGGCAGGGATTTAACGGCGTCATGGTAAACATGCATGGCCAGTGAAATCTGCTTCACGTTGTTCAGGCAACTCATGCGCCGCGCCGCTTCGCGGGCTGCCTGAACGGCAGGCAGTAAAAGGGCAATCAAAATCCCAATGATTGCAATGACGACGAGAAGCTCAACGAGCGTAAAAGCTTGTGTATTGCCCAACCTACCCATTCGTTTCATTTTAACATTTTTCATCGGAAATCTCACTGTAACTTTTTTCATTGGTAACCTCATTTTTCCAAAAATTGATTGGGAAAACCCATTTTTGCTTTGCACAACTTGGGTATCAAACTCCTGATACAGCATACAATTTGCGCAAAAAAACTGACACAAACACAATCCACCACACTGGATACTATGACCCCGCCAAGCCTGAAACCGCATGCTTTCCCCGCGTTCGATCCGGTCACTTCGCCACACTTCGTTCCCGGTTGCCTTTGGTGAACTCACAATTTCAAAGATTACCGGGGTATACCGTACAACGTCATGGACTTTGCATTGATGTCAGTGAACTTTGTGTTGAAATTCTTTAACACGAAGGCCACAAAGATTACAAAATTAATGCCAGCCAAATGACGTTCGAAGGGATATGATCCTGTGTGATAGTATTTTGGCACAATATTCTAATATTCAAATTTCAATTTGATTTTATCGCCGCGAAAAACGATTTTTGCATATTCAAACGGAATTCCATATTCCGATGAAATGAAATTTTTCAGTAAAAGCAAGTGAAATCGTTTGCGGACTCCGAGGATTTCCGCTTCATAAGCTGACGCCGCCGTGGATTCCAGCGTCTCGATCACGTGATGTCTCGAAAGGTTATAATCGGTGCAAAGAATATCGCACAACTGTTGCCCCACCAGGTCTTTCTGGTCAAGACCGGGACAAACTGAAGCCGGCACAAAACTGTAGTGCAAACTTAACGGCAGACCGTTGAGCAACCGCAAACGCTCAACTCGACAGAACCGTGTCCCGGCGCCAACATGAAATTTCGACGCCAACTTGGGTGAGACGTAGTCATTCTGAATATCCAGTATCTCTGTTGATGTTTGAAAGCCCTGTTTTTCCAACTGTTCGCGAATTCCAATATAGGACAGGGAACTGGTCGTAATCTTTTTTTCCGCGACATACGTTCCTTTGCCGGGAACGCGGTACAAAAGACCTTCTTGCGCAAGTCGCACAATCACCGACCGGACCGTCATGCGGCTCAACCTGTAATTTCTGGCCAATTCATTCTCGGAAGGAAGCAAATCATGCGCGGACCATTCCCCGGAATGAAGCTTGTTTCGGATCAATTCGTCCAATTGTTGATAGAGGGGTTTCGATGATGTTTTCACCAAAACAGGTTGTTCAGGAAGAATGAGTTTCATTGTGTTCTGCTGACATTTCAAATCATACATGCAATATCACAGAATTCCATGCAGAATTGATTGAAGGGGGGTATTTTGTTAAGCCTGACTGTGTACCAAGTTAATGGAAAATTATCTACGTTCATATCGAATTGTAACTGTATATACAAGTAATGTCAATACATATTTTCCGGAAATTACCAAAAATGTTGCGGGGATGTCAAAAAATGGCTGAGAGCTTTCCGGCAAAGAGTCATCAGGCAGGATTTTTTTGGCGAAAACCAAAGCCGAGACTTGACGTGACCGGCTACCTGCGTTTGACTTTGGCAACGTTGCCTGAGATGTGACACTGACCTTCGGCGTCGGTTTGAAACGATACGATGGTCAGGTCGAATTTTTTGTCAATCGTGATTTTTGGACGGAAACTTAACACCGGATCGCCTCCTTCGTTGGTTTGCTCGAGTTCCCAGTCGGGCTTGTCGAGCGCACCCTTGACCAGCTCGACGAATTGTTCCTTGTCGAAGGGATAAATGCCGAGCCTTGCCGAGCGGAACCGGATGGAAATCACGCCCGGTTCAGGAACGCGAATCGTCCCGCTGAGGTTCGCCGTTGCGGAAAAGGACTTGTAAGTGACCGGTGCGGCGATTTCGACCCGGTCACCCTGGATGGCAAGCCGCGGTGATTTGATTTCGCGCGGCAATGCTCGAAACATGCCCGACGAACCATCGACCGACAGCCAGCCGTTGAACTGTTGATCCGTGAAACCGAGCGAGAATTTGTCCGAATCCTGCACTTGTGAGTAGGCGGTCAGCACCTGGGACACGAACGCGTCGTTCAGCTTTTTGCGTTCGGCATGAGGCATGGACTCAAACCGGCGGTAAAATCCGGGCTTGACCGACGCAGCGGAATATGCAACCAAGAGAATCAGGAGAAATATGACAAAGCCAACCCCCGTACGAAACAGGATGACGCCTGCCCGTGTCTGCAAAAAATCCGGCCATTTCCAGTGAATCATGGTTTTATCCTTCCAGCATAACCAAGTCATCATACCGCATTGGACTCGTTCGGTCAACTTGTTGTTGGGTGAAATCAGGGTATAATGGGACAAATCTCCCCCGTCGATTCAATCAACAATACACGTATGCAAAATTTTGAAAGGCATAGCATGTCATACACGAATGATGAAGGAATCCATCCACCAAAGGTTGCGCCGCAGGAAATCCGTATCTCCTGTCCACACCAACAGCTCGGCCAAACCTTACTGACAGGCTGTTTTGGGACATTGCTCAAAATGGCCTTTTACCTGTTCGTGTTTTTCCTGTTGCTGGCCTTTATGTTTTCGATGCGCGGCGGTTCCGGTGTTCCCGGAGAGATCAGCGAAAAGCATTTTTCCGGCAATAAAACCGCGAAGGATAAAATTGCCATCATCACGATCAACGGCATCATTTACGGCGGCGAAGAAACCGGCTTCATCAAGCAGATTGAAAAGGCAACGGAAGATAGCAAGGTCAAGGCCGTTGTTTTGCGGATTGATTCGCCCGGCGGCACCGTCTCGGGCAGCGATTACTACCACCACAAATTGCTGGAGTTCAAAAAGAAACGCGGCATCCCCATCGTCGTCAGCATGGGCGACATGGCCACCAGTGGAGGTTACTATCTGGCCGTGACGGGTGATGAAATTATCGCGGAGCATTCGACCATCACCGGGTCCATCGGCGTGATCATGCCGAATTATGACCTGTCGGAACTGTGCGAAAAAATCGGCGTCCAGTCCGACCCGATTGTCAGCGGACCGCTCAAGGAGCTCGGCAGTGTCACGAGAAAACTGACGGACAAGGAGCGCGCCGTACTCGAATCGGTCATCCGCGACATGTTTTCGCGCTTCAAGGAAATCGTCTGCGACGGGCGACCAGCCTTGCGGAACGATCCCGAACTGCTGGCTGAAGTGACCACCGGCCAGATTTTTCTCGCAAAACAGGCACTCGAAAAGCAACTGATCGACCGGATCGGCTATCTTGGCGACGCCGTGGAACGTGCTGCTGCACTGGCCGGACTGCCGCAGGACAAATATCAAGCGGTGCGATACGAACAGCCGAAAACGCTGCTCGAAACGATGGTCGGCGTCAAGGCTGACAAGATCGCCGGGGCTGATTCGCAGGTGGCCGTTGCGGCGGAAATGCTCAACGACATCGCCGCGCCAAAAATGTACTACATTTACCCGCGTGCTTTGCCGATTCGCGAATAAAGCCACTTGTCCCCCATCTTGACAGCCTCACTCTGAGAGGTTATATTTTCAGGCAGTAATAATTTTTTGAAAAAATTATTACTGCCTGGTATCCACGATGATTTCCGAGCAATTTTACGCATGGTGAAAAGGGGACATGATGATGTCTTTGGAGTCGCGCATTAATAACGTGAACATTTCCATCAGAGCCGCGAGAGTCATCAAGCGGAATGACCGCTCCGTTACCGTCGCGGCTCTGAAGGATAACACAACTGATTTTAGTACGAATTCTTTGCATCACACAAACCAAACAACGCATTTCAATATAAAACAAGCATTTACGCTGGTGGAGCTATTGGTCGTCATCGCGATTATCGGGATTTTGATTGCGCTATTGCTCCCGGCGGTGCAGGCGGCCCGTGAAGCGGCACGGCGAATGTCCTGTTCGAACAAGCAGAAGCAACTTGGCCTGGCAATGCACACCTATGCCGACGCGAATAAAAAATTGCCCACTTTTGCGGTCATGGCCCAGCGAACCGGGACCATTGCCGAAGGTGCGTCGCCAGCGGAAGCTGCTTGTTGCTTCGGTGGAAAGGCGGTTTCCGTTCTGGCCCGGTTGTTGCCTTACATGGAACAGTCACAACTCTTTTCACAAATCCCGAACTGCGAATGGGTTTATCTCAATTGCGGACAGGATAACGCTCGCTTGAACGCCATGGAATATCACGGGACAAGCATGGCGGCGGTGGCGCGAATTCCTGTTCCGGCGTTTCGCTGTCCTTCGGACGGCGGACCGAACACGATGAACACGATTGCAGTTTTTGCAGCCAATCCCCGCACCGAAGTGCCTAACGGGAACCGCGAAGCGACGCGTGACCCGGGCGAGGCGTCCGAAACCGCGACGACCAATTACGTGGCCTGTACCGGCTCGGCAACCGGCACTTATTACGATATGAACCATCCCACCGACGGGGTGTTTTCCTACGAAATCTGGAAGGGATTCGAAATGATGACCGATGGCACAACGAACGTCATGGTGTTCAGCGAGTCGATCATCGGGGACGGGTCAATGGATTCGGATGGTGGGACAATCAACCTTTCCACGCCGCCCGCCCCGATGCAGCCCTGGACGCGCTGCGGTCACAGCACCGCCGGTCAACGCGGGGCACCGGATTGGTCCATCACACCGGGACTTACGAGCATTGACCCAGACCCCGATGTCCGCATACTGTTGACGGCGAATACCGAAGCGTGGGTTGGCTGGCGCGGGAGCATCTGGCTTAGCGGAAAACCTTCCGCGACATTGTATTCCGCGTACAGCACACCGAACCCGCCCTATGCCGATTGGGGAACACGCAACGCTTATGGCTTTTTCTCCGCACGTAGCTTTCACACCGGCGGAGTCAATGTCACGCTCGGCGACGGCAGCACGAGTTTCATCAGCAATACGATTGACCGGCAAGTCTGGCGCAATCTGTCGAAAATCAATTCCGGTGAAACGGTGTTGGGATTGTAAAAACGGGGGCAAACATTCATGCGGCGAAATCCAGTTTTGATCGCGGCAATTCTGGCAATACTCCATGTCAACGGATGTCAGCGTCTGCCTGACCGCCCGGAAGGAATGCCGGAATTGACGCCATGCACGATCGAAGTGACATTTGCTGGGGAACGTCTGGCCGATGTCGGTGTGCTACTCAAGCCGAAAGACGTCGTGAATGACACCTCGTCCGCTTGGCCAGCCGGCGGGAAAACCAACGCCGAAGGCAAGGCCGTCATGGTGACAGCGGCGTATTACACGGGCGTCGCACCGGGCGACTACGTTGTGTCATTTGAGAAATACGCCCCGGAGGAAATGCGCCGTGACGGGATGCCGCTGCCCGCCAAACCGCTTGTGCCGCTCAAATATTCGCAAAAACAATCGCAGGAAACCGTCACCGTGACGAAATCCCAAGCGGTTTATACCTTTGACTTGGACGGACTATGAGGAGTTTCAGCATTCACCTTAATCATCAGGTGTTCAATGCGGTCAGGATGAGTGTGGAGCTGAGCCGCGCGAGTCCTGAGTTGTTTTTTCCGTAACTCTTCATCCAAATTTTGGGCAATTGCTTCAAAGACGGCAATTTTGTTGTTACGAAGGTCGTTTATTCGCATCCGGCGGCGTAATGCAACCCTTCGAGTGTCTTTTGGATGACTTCTTCTTTTTCGATAAAATAGGCAACTTCCATGTTCGACTGCCATTCGGGCACGCGGCGGCGGTCGAAAACGGTCATGCCGCGGGTCAGTTCGCCGATGGTTTCAACGTTGCCGGCCACTTCTTTTGTGGTAAAGAGTTCGGGGTGAATCGCCGCCATGTAAGTGATCATGTCGTGGATATGAATCCCTTCGAGTCCGAAACGCTGGCGGTACGCTCGAAATGCCGGTTTAAGAATACTGCGCAAAAAGTGACCGATTTTCGTTGATTCCGCCGGCAGTTGGTCCAAATGTCCCAAAGTCAAGGTGATTCTGTTGGTCACATCGAGCGGAATCAGAGTTTTGGTGCAGGGGGATTGAAACACCTGCCTGGCCGCTATCGGGTCACAGTACATATTAAATTCCGCCGCCGGAGTGATATTGCCTGACACATCGAGGTTTCCACCCATAATCACAACCTGGTTAATCAGTTGCGGCAATTCCGGGTCACGCTGAAACGCACGTGCGAGGTTGGTTAATGGGGCAAGCGTGATGATGGTCACCTCGTCCGGTGCGGAACGAACGGCATCACAAATCACTTTCTCTGCTGGATGTTGCGTCAAAAGTGCGGCGGAAGGCAGGTCGGTGCCTCCGAGACCGTCGATTCCGTGGACATAGCGGCCATCAACCGGCAAACCGTCGTCGGGTTCCGTGCCGAAACCGATGCGCGGCAATCGCGGCGGGTCAAGATACTCGATAATGGCGTGCAAATTCCGCGACGCGACTTGCGGCGTAACGTTTCCACCCGTCGAAGTGACGGCAATCACCTCGATGGCGGGATCGAACAAGGCCAGACAAAGAACCATGGCATCATCGATTCCGGGATCGACATCCAAAATGACCTTTTTTGCCATTTTTTGAAACTCCGATATGAGCCACAGGGGGCGGAAGACTTTTCAGCGGTCACGACGTGACCACCCGACCTTAACTCTATCGCATGGCAGACCATGCGGCTGTTATACCGTTCAACGCCATGGACTTTGCTTTTCTGTCTGTGACCTTTGTGTTAAAAATTTTCAACACAAAGGTCACAAAAATTATACCAGTCAATTGGCATTTGACAGTGACTATAGCTTGTCTATTATGATAATTTTACAATATTTTCATTGACAAGTCCATTGACATTTGATCTATTACTGTTTTTTGTCGATGAATTTGATATATGTATCCGTAATATCAACTTTGTGACAAAAATGCGATTGCATGGAAATCCAGCAGTTGTTAGACTTCGCAATGTTCTTGTCGCCAGACTTAATATGTAAGATAATAGTGCAAAAATGCCGCAGTACTATGGGTCGATTCGGAAAAAAATCCAACTGGTTTTATCGCTTCTGCTGGTTTTGCTGGCGATCCTGGCCGGGACGGGGATTTGCGCCGTGCGGTTGTACCGGGATTCCGTGCTGTTTGTCAACAGCCGTTCCGAGGAATTGCCGATCGTGGTCGAGCTTTCGAGGCAAATTTTGCAAATGCAGCGGCAGGTCGAATCGCTCAAAGGCATGCTTCCAGAACGTGATAAGGCTGTCAACGATAGCCTGATGCGTTATTCTCCGGCAATAGGACGTCCTGACCGGAACGACTTCGGAAAAGAACTGATCCGACAAAGCATGAAATTTTCGTTCGTGTTTCATCTGGAAGCCTTGGGGCAACTGGAACAGAAATGTGACCAGATGTTCTGCGAAGGTCAGGCGGAATTCTCCGAACAGCGGCACAACGAATCGCAAATTCTGCGGGATATTTCCGACAGAATCGACAAATTGGGACACCTCTGTGACGATTCGGAAAATCTCGATGACATGGAAACACTCACAAAATTAGACGATCAACTGTCCGAAATGAGTTCTGCTGCCCAGGACCTGATCGAGAATCTGCAATCGCAACAACGGGCGTATGCCGCAGCGATCCAGACGCAATATCGCAGGTTTCTCGCAGTGGTCAGTACGGCGGCCATCGCTTCGGCGGGAATTTTGCTGATTTTTCTGCGGTTGATGTACGCTTGGATTTTCCAACCAATCCGCGAACTGGTGGCCGGGGCGCAAATGATCGCCCAAGGGCGGTTCAATTACCGGATTAAGCTTGACGCCCGTGACGAAATGTCGCAACTGGCCAATGCGTTCAATCAGATGACTGAGCGTTTTGAAACGATTCGTGACGAACTCGACGCCCAGGTCCAGGCCAAATCGCGGGAACTGGTTCGCACCGAACGGCTGGCCGGCGTCGGATTTCTGGCGGCCGGCGTTGCCCATGAAATCAATAACCCGCTTGCTTCCATTGCGATGAGTGCCGAATCGTTGCAACGACGCCTTTTGCCGATGCTCGACCAACCGTCGAAAGGTTTCGACCACGACATCATCGAACGCTATCTGACGATGATCCAGGAGGAAGCGTTTCGCTGTAAGGGCATTACGGAAAAGTTGCTCGACTTTGCACGGACGGAGCGGAAAATCCGCGAACGGACGAATCTCGTCGAACTGGTCAACGGGATCGTCGAAATGCTGGGGCCCATGGGAAAATATCGCGGCAAACACATCCGACTCGACATCCCGGCCGCTTTGTTTGCGCTGGTCAACCCGCAGGAAATCAAACAAGTGACGCTCAACCTGCTGACCAACGCACTCGATTCGATTGACGAAGGCGGGACGGTGTGGTTGCGGCTGTTTGAAAAAGACAACCATGCGCATCTCGTGTTTGAAGACGATGGCTGCGGCATGGATTCGGAAATCCTGCAAAACGTCTTTGAGCCGTTCTTCACCAAACGCAAAAACGGGCAAGGCACCGGACTGGGGTTGTCAATCACGCACCGCATCGTCTGCGAGCACCAGGGACGCATTGAAGCCTACAGTGCCGGGTTCGGACACGGTTCCGTCTTCCAAATCGAAATCCCGGTCACCAGCCCGGAAGCGGAACGCCTGGCCGCCATGAAGTCGAAGGAAATCATCGCCGCCCAACGCCGGGCCGCGTGAGAAAGTGTCTTGAGCAGTGCCCAGCTTTATGACTCAATCTGAGTGTCTTGATATTTCGACCGATTGGACTATGATCAATGCCATCGAAGTGTTTACGATTTTTCTTTTCACCACGAAGCGACACGAAGTTTTTATCATCAGATTGCGCAGATGTACGCAGATGGTTTTAGAAAGAATATCTGCGGCCATCTGAAAATCTGATGATGATTTCCTTAGTGCCTTCGTGGTGAAAAAAACTGCCGCGTATCATCGAAACCTGATATTTCCCATGTTCGCCAAAATCAAGCCCCCATGAAAAAAATCGTCTTTGGATTACTGCTTGTCGCAATGGGAATTGGCGGCTATTTTGCCTGGCGTCACTGGGAGGAGTCACGGAACGGTCATCATGCGGAGTATCTCGAATTGTACGGCAATGTCGAGATTCGCCGGACAAATCTGGGGTTTCGCGTGTCCGGCCGCATTGAGAGCATCGCGTTTGAGGAAGGTGATTTCGTGAAACAAGGCGAGGTCATTGCCACGCTGGATCGAAGGCCGAATGAGGAAACGCTTGCTGTGGCGCAGGCACAACTGGATCGTGCCGTTGCGGAGTTGGAACGGATGGAAAACGGTTCGCGGCCGCAGGAGATCGAACAAGCCCGCGCGACGCTGGCCGAATATCGGGCGAGTTTGCGTTTGCAAGCGGCCGAACTGGAGCGTGCGGAAAAACTGCTGCCCACGAAAGCGATTTCCCAAAGTGAGTATGACGCAATTCTGGCGCAACGGGATGAAGCGGAGGCCAAAGTGCGGCGCGGTGCGGAAACGCTGAATCTGCTGGAAGAAGGTTCCCGGCAGGAGGACGTTGCCATTGCCAGGGCGCATCTTGCTGAAGCGAAAGCGAACCTTGACCGTGCGAACACGGCGTTGGAAGATACCGCGCTGCTTTGCCCGAACGACGGTGTCATCTTGACGCGTATTGAGGAACCGGGTGCCGTGGTCCAGGCGGGGCAGAATGTCGTGACGCTTTCGCTGAAAGATGCCGTTTGGATTTATGTCTATGTGCCGGAACCGGAACTCGGCAAGGTCGCGCCCGGCATGAAGGCTGAGATTTACACCGACACGCACAGAGCTAAACCGTATCCCGGCCAGGTCGGGTCGATTTCACCGGAAGCGGAGTTTACGCCGAAAAACGTCGAGACGCCGCAATTGCGGACCAACCTGGTCTATCGGGTTCGCATCATCGCGGAAGCCCCGGACAACGGCCTGCAACAAGGAATGCCCGTCACGGTGCGGTTGCTGTTGGAAACGAATGATCATGGCAGGGCTCTCACACCGTGACCACCGCTTTTGGTGGACAGACACTCTTATACTTTAATGAAAATGACACATGCCGACACTTGTTCATATTGCCGATGTGAAAGAAATCGCCGCTATCCGACGTAACGGGATCAAAATGCCGAGGAGGCGTACCGGTATTTACTGTATGCCAGTCACGCCGAATTTTTTCGTTTCGCATCAATGGCTTCGCGAACTCAAACGAAGAGGCGTAAGAACACTGTGCGCCGTTTATTTTCGCCTGCCATCCGTGGAGATCGTATTTGCCGGTCGATATAATGCCGAGCATAGGGAAATACCACTCTCAGAAGCCATGCGGAAATTCAACGAAGGCAATCAGCAACTCGGTTATGAATTGATCATTCCGCGAAAGATTTTGCCGAATGAAATTCTTTCAGTCAAGCCGCTACCACAAAATATAGGCTGGAGGTTTTACCCGGAAGCAAAAGGGAAAAACCCATTTTGTACTTGCCGCTATTGCACCGGCGGAGATATCAAGTCGAATCGCATGAGGAAACGACTTGGAAATCCTGATGAATAGTTTGGTGGAAAGCATGTACCCTACCCGGCGGTATTCACGCCGTGACCACTCGGAGATCGGTCACCCACCTTAGAAACACTTCGTTGTTCTTCGTAACTTCGTGGTGAAAAAATCCGGGCAACGAAGGTGTGTCCGCGTGCTTCGCCGGGCAATCTCGTTGATTTTTCTGCTTGCAAAACCGTGCTTATGTGATAGAATATCATGTACACAAACGAAAGGAGCAGAGCCATGCCGGAACAGCCGTTGACTTACGAAGGTATTTTGGAACTCATCCGGGAATCTGAACGGGAAAGGAAAGAATCTGAACGGGAAAGGAAAGAATATGCCCGGCAATCTGCCCGGGAAAGAGAAGAATTTTCCCGTGAATGGAGAGAACGGAGTGCCGAGTTCGACCGGCAGATGCAGGAAACCGACCGACGATTTGACCGGCGAATGCAGGAAACCGAACGACGATTTGACCGGCGAATGCAGGAAACCAATCTGAAGATAA
>WRMR01000038.1 GCA_009776995.1 Planctomycetaceae bacterium
CCCTTCCGGCACAACCGCCGTGCGCTCAAGCCAGATCAACTGCGAACCGCCAGCGGAGAAACGGTCATAACGACGAATCGAAAGATCTCCGGGCGTACCGTCCGCTTCCGCGTCGAACCCTTCCATCGGATTGACAACGAGACGGTTGCTCAACGTCGCCGTCTCAATCGCCACGGGAGATTGGAACACGGAAGAATTGTCACTGATTGGCAATTCGACGCCGATGCGTTCGGCTTCGGCGGCAAGATCATCCACGGTTTTCATACGAAATGGTACGCGAGGTCGGATTGTCACATTGATCTCCTTTCCTGTGCGGTATAGAATTCCGGTGAAAGCGCAAAACTGTTTTTTATCCTTCCACCGCTTCCATTTCAAGCCAGTTTATGGTTTCATGATTCCACACTCGTCAAGAGGCCTCGAGTGACTGTGCGTGGATACACTTGATCCTCTTGCTTCGCCATCCCGCCTTTCAGCGATAGCCGTACCGGTTGATGTACCAGCCCCAGCGTTCGGTGATTTTGGATTCGATGGCCGGGTCGGTTTGAAACTTGTTTTTTTGGTACGACTTTTGGGACGCCGCAAATTCCTCCAACGCGGGTTTGGCCTGTTCAAAGTCGGCAAGCTGAAGTTGCGAGTAAATCCTTTCGAGCGTCGCAACGGGTTCCGACGTCAGTTCCCTGAACGCGACTTCGGTGAACTGTTCCGGTTTGAGTAGCCTGATGTCTTCGGCAAATGCGGCGTACATGTCCTCGAACATCTCGAACACCCGTGTCTCGAACTGTTTGCCCGTCGGGCGTTGCAAACCGTGAACGACCGAAAGTTGCATCCAGAGATTAAATGTTGAAGCGTAAAGTGTGTAAGGATTGCGATGGATATGCACGAATTTTGCGTCGGGGAACCGCTCCAGAATCGTCGCGATTCTGGCTGTGTGCGGCGGCGATTTGAATACGACGCATTTGTTTTCCGCAAGAGTCAGGCAGCGCAGGAAATACTCCAGCCCGTCGAGCCATGCCCGACGTTGCTCCGGGGAAACGTTTTTCAACGTCAAAAATTCCGGGTCAATCGGCGGATTGTTCGGGTAAAGAATATTGATATACGGTGAAGGCATCCCCATCGCACACAAGGCGAACTCGTCTTCCTGCGGACGGTTGAGACCGGCAGCCATGTTATCCATCGGTCGTGTTTTCGGCATGAGGAACGACACCCACGGCTCGAAAAACCGGCGGGAGAACAGAAAATGCTGCGGTGCGAAACAGGAATACGTGTCCGCGAACGCAAACTGCTTGTCCTGGATCATATATTCGTGCAACAGTGTCGTGCCCGACCGCCAGTGGCCGATGATGAAAACCGGCGGGTGTTTGATTTCGGCCTCGCGGATTTTGCGGCCATAACACAGCGACTGCAGCGCGGCAAAACCGGAATTGATGACGCTCAACCCGCTGATAATGCCGAACATGGCAACTCCGGTTGGTGCCATGCGGAACCTGCCCTTGGCCGCCTGTTTGTACCAGGTACGCATCGTCATGCCGTCCCAGAATCGCGGATGCCAGAACCGGTCGGCTGTGCCGCTTTTTTCTTTCTTTTCAACGGGCTTGTTGGCTGTCATCCCTGTTTTTTCACCTTTCCTTGTCTCTTGGTGTAACTCAAAGAACGTGTTATATACGGTGGCGGAATTCTCACCACTTTCCATTGTGCCCCGATTGTCTGAAAAAAACCGTCTTGATCGATCAATTCCCCTGGTTTTTCTCGCGTGTGACGAACGCGGCGTAGTCGGCGGGTGTGTCGATTCCTGTGGAATTGTGTTCGGTCGTGCCGCAAAGGATCGGATAACCGTGCGCGATTACGCGAAGCTGTTCGAGCGACTCGGTCGTTTCGAGCGAACTCTGCGGCAACGCCCCCATTTGGAGCAAAAAGTCGCGTCGATAAGCGTACAGTCCCAAATGCAGATAAAAAAGCGGCGGTTCGGCGGTGAGCATGTCATCTGACCATTGCCGTGGATGTGGAATGACGCTACGGCTGAAATACAGTGCCCGCAAGTGGTTATCGCGAACGACCTTGACGCAGGCAGGGCTTTCAAGCTGTTTGCGATTGCGAATCGGAGTACAGAGCGTTGCCATCGGAACGTCAGGGTGATCGACCAGCAGTTGAATAACCTGGTCAACCGCCATTGGCATCATTTCCGGCTCATCACCCTGAACATTGACGAAAATATCGACGTCAGGGCGATTTGCGGCGACTTCGGCAACCCGGTCGGTTCCGCTTTTCGCGTCCGGACTGGTCATCACGACCTGTCCGCCGAAGCCCTGCACGGCAGCGAATATTTCAGCGTGATCCGTCGCAACCGTCACGCCTATCGGAAGTTGTGCCTTGACTGCCGCTTCATAAGCATACTGAATCAACGGCTTGCCCGTCTCGCACAACAGCATCTTTTGGGGCAATCGCGTCGAAGCGTACCTGGCCGGAATCACGACAAAACTATTGATATTATCGCTCATCATTAAATTCCCTTTCAACTTTGATATTTGCGATTCATTCCCTGTCACCGGTTTCCTGGTGATTTGGATTGTTGTTTTGTGTTTCTTTTCATCTTTGTGGCGAAACCCCGACGGCGTTTTTCTTTCACGGGGGCAGGGGGAATGGCACCGCCGTGTTCGGCGAGTTTCTCCAGCTTTTCCTTGAGGCAAATTTGCAGAATGACGCTTTCGATTTCCGTTCCGGGAATATTGTACGAATCTAGCTTGCGGAGTGCGGCTTTTCCCATTTGCCCAAAATGCCTCGATTCGCCACGTTCCTCAACCCAGCGTGGACCTTTGATGAGCAACATCCGGTCGAAGGCGTGCCAGTGGGGGGAAAAAAGCTCCATGATTTTTTTGATTCGCGCAACTGCTCGAAAGACAAGGGTTTGAAAACGATGAATTTTGAGCAAATTTTCACCTTTTGCGTGCCAGACAGGGAGGTCAAGCCTGAGAGCATCAACGATTTCGCCGACCACAATGGCTTTTTTGCCGGTTGCGTCACACAGCTCGATTTTGAGATCAGGCCGCAAAATCGCCAGCAGAATACCTGGCACACCACCTCCGGTGCCGACGTCGAGCAGATGTTCCCCTTGCGTCAGCAGTTCGGAAAGACGTAATGTGTCAACGAGATCACGTGAAACAAATTTTTCGTAATCCGTGTGTCGCGTAAGGTTTAAGTGCTGATTTTTCTCCCAGAGCAATTGGCAGTAAGCGTCGATTTTCGCCGTTTGACTCTTCGGCAGTTTGATGCCGTGCCGTTGGAGTGCCTCCACAAGCGTGTCACCCGGCAAACTGTCCGGCAGTGGCACATCCGGTTCCGGTTGCGATTCACCGGCTATTCTCTCTTCAATCGGGGACATAATTGTTTCGTTTTTCTTTTGGATGGCTGCACCGCTGAGGATAATGTATAATTGTTTCTAAGCGGCATTCATTTTAGCATAAGTGGCCAATAAAACCATGACAGATGTGACAATGCTGGTATAATTGTATGAGGCGTGGTGATATATTTCCGCTGTTGGTCAAAATTCCCGGACAGGAATCTTTGCTCGAAAACCACTGACGAACATCCCTGGACACCAAACCGGACAGAAAAATGCGTTTCAAACTGATCGCCTGTGAAATTTTGTTTCGTGAACTGAGTTACGTCATGGCGAAATCGCCGCACCGGGTCGATGTCGAGTTTCTTGCCAAAGGGTTGCACGATATCGGGCGACCGAACATGTTTGAAGCTCTCAACCGCGTCCTTGACACGGTCGATCCCGATGAGTACGACGCGGTGCTGCTCGGTTACGCTTTGTGCAACGGCGGCGTGGTCGGGCTGAAACCGCGGGGGCAAGTGCCGCTGGTCATTCCCCGGGCACACGATTGCATCACGCTCTTTCTCGGTGACAAGCAGCGTTACGAGGAATATTTTTTCGCCAATTCAGGAACGTACTTCAAGACGATGGGGTGGATCGAGCGCGGTGACCCTCTCATGCAATACACACGCCATGAAACCATCTCCGCCCCCCATGCGAAATCGCGCGAGATGCCGGAAAAAGTGCCGATGGGATTGCCGGACGCCAAAACCGGCCAATTGCTCTCATTCGCGCAGATGGTCGAGCGTTATGGGGAAGACAATGCCAAATACCTCCGGGAGCAGCTCATCGGAATGCCGCATTACAAACGCATGGCCTTTGTCGAAATGGGCTTTGAGCCGGACGACAGTTTCGAGCGTCTTGCACAAGACGAAGCCGCGAAACACGGCTGGGAGTACGAAAAAATCACCGGACGCATGGTTCTTTTTGAAAACCTCGTCAACGGAAACTGGCCGGAAGAAGACTTCCTCATTGTACAGCCGGGTCAGAGAATCGATTTCGATTATTCCGGGAAAATCCTCCGGGCAACGTAAGGATCATCGCGGACATGAAATCATTTCCCAAAATCACGCAGGCCCAGGCACTCGAAATCCTCCGGGACGGCAACGCACGCTTTGTCGCGGGCAAACGTGACCACCCGCGCGAGTTTCTGACCCGTGCGCAGGAAACCGCCGAATACGGACAACGTCCGATTGCAACATTCCTTTCGTGCAGCGATTCGCGCGTTCCGTTGGAAATCATCTTTGACCAGACTATCGGCGATCTTTTTTCCATTCGCATCGTCGGCAACATTTGCCGCGATTCCCAACTCGGATCAATCGAATTCGGCGTGAAATATCTCGAAACGCCATTGTGCGTCGTGCTGGGGCACACCCAATGCGGAGCCGTGACCGCCGCGTGTACCGGTCAGGGGCTGGAAGAGAATATCCAGTCGCTCATGCACTCCATTCACCCTGCCGTGGAACGGGCGCAAACCCTGACCGGTCAAACCGGGAGTGAAATCATCGAGGTCTGTTGCGTGGAAAATGTTTTCGTGCAAATTGAAACCATGTTGAGCAAGAGCAGTGTTCTTCGTGATGCGGCGCGGCAAGGGGATCTGACAATCCTCGGTGCGGTTTATGATATTGAAACGGGACTCGTCACATTTCTCGGACCGCACCCCCGGAATGAATGGCTTGTTCAAGCCTGTCCGTGAATCCGCTTTTGTCACGAAATGAAGCAATGACGGGATTCACGCGTGGAAAAAAGTCCCGCGCATCCCGTCATTACGCCGGAGTACCGGCTTCATTCCGGCTGTTGTTTCCGGACGTTGGTTCACTGGCCACCGTTCACCAGCCGTTTTTTACGCCGCATGACGACGAAACCGATGCCTGCGCCGACTGCCAGCAGCAGGGTCACCGAGCCGAGGTCGCGCATCCGTTGCGAGGTGGCGGTTGCGACGCCGCTGACGCTCAGGCGGATTTCCGCTTGCGGTGCGGTGAAGAGGTAAACCGTGCCCGTCTGCGGGATTTCGATGTCCAGGCTCGAATACTTCGCCGCCATGGTGGATGTCATCATGGGCCCGCTGACCGGTTTGCCATCAAATCCACTAAAACCCGTGCCGGCCAAAACTGTGTCATCCTCCTCCTGGTTGACAATATGCGGCACCACCATCATCTGCATCGGGGCATTGTTGTTATCCGCCGGACGGCCTAATGATTGCATTCCCATGCCACCACCCATGCCACCCATACCGCCGCCGCCGTAACCGCTTCGGCCTCCTCCGGCACTTGAACCGTCCATACCGCCGCCGTAACCACCCATGGCACCTGGACCGTTCATTGCCAAGCCGTTGTCGTTGCCCGTCATGCCGCTACGGTACGCATCGCTTCCGGCGGGGCGACCGCCAACGTTACTTCTCAGATCAAAAGCAGTGAAAGCAGAGTTACTATCAGCGTCTTCCTGACCGGAAGCATAGCCCATAGTACCAACAACGCCATAAGCAGGCTCAGAGCCAGGCTGATTCGCCGGTGGGCTGTAAAACGCCTGTGGCTGTGTCTGCGACTGTGGCAACTGCGGCACGTTGGCGTTCTGCACGGCAAGACGCTGTTGATAAAGCTCGAGGCTATCGAGGTTTTCAGCTGACGGTGCGGCGGAACCTCCCGTGATTCCCTGTTGCAATGATTGCCCTGTTGCTTGTGGTGCAGGCAGTTCTCCTGGTGCCCTCGCCTGTCTTGAGGACGTTATCGGTAGCTGTGTCATTATCCGTTGCTGTGTCATTGATGTTGCAGCAGCAGAAGACGGTGGCAGCGCAGGAGGCGGTGGCAGCGCAGCAGATGGCGCATCAATAACCACGACATCAAGATCAGGGAGAACCATCATCTGCTGATTCCCTGACAGTTTCGACGCCAGATTCTGGTCATTCAGCCGCTGCTGGGATTGCAACGATTGGGGCTGAGCCTGTTGTTGCGGGGTTGCGGCACTCACACGCGAACTTTGGGTTCTAGGCAATGGCCTATCAGAAGCATCGTCTGAAAGCTGCTTGTCCGCAGGTGCGAAAAGACTATTTTGGTATGCAATTCCCGCTTGTTGCTCACTTTGTGCCTTATCCTTCGACTTATCGCTATTGACGTCAGCAATTTTTTCACTTTTAGGATTGGCAAGGCTGTTACTCGCAAACCACTCGTTACTGAATTGCTGGCCGGAGGCATCGGACGTCGAGGCTGCCGAGGCTCTTCGCCCTTCGGGGACATCCCAGTTGCTTGCCGATTGCGCCACAACGTTCTTGCCGCGCGTGTTGCTCTGCGACTCAAACCGCTGCGACAGATGCTCCGTGTTGTGCAAGGCATTGAGTTTCGGGGTTTGGACTTCAGGAATGAAGCCCGAAACAGAACCTGAATCCTGAATCCTGAATCCTGAAGCCTCTTTCTGAAGCCCTATCACTTTCAAATTGTTCATCGCCCGTGCCTGTTCGAACGGCGAGCCGGTTTGGGCAATGCGTTGCAAGTCGGCGATGACCTGCTGCTCAAATTCCGAAACGGTACGCGACACAGCCGCCTGATCCGATTGCCGCATCGTGCCGTCGAACTGGTACTTGTAATTCTCCGGCAGGTGCAGCCGCACACAGGCCGACCCGACGGGGATGTTCAGCACCTCGATGAGCGGAATATCGCGCTGGCTTGCCCAGCGAATGGCACCGCAGTTCCCGGCATACACGACGCGCACGACGTAATCCAAATCGCCGACCTCGGTTTTGATGATGGGAATACGGACGAGTGCAGAGTTCAGAGTGGAGAGTGCAGAGTGATTTTCATTGCCGATACTCCGACCAAAATCATTTCCCCCACTCTGCTCTCTGCTCTCTGCTCTCTGCGCTGGTTTGACGGGCACTCCGAAATCGCCGGATGCGCCGGACTGTTTGGCCGCCCATTCCTGATTGGTGAGCAGCCGCACGGCCCAGAGTTGGGAACCGGCGGGCAATTTCAAATCGAGAAACTGCTCGGTCTTGTTGTCGATGCGGTAAATCTGCTCGGCCAGGTAATCGCCGTTTTCGCCGAGGACAACCCGCGTTTCGGCCAGGCCGATTCGCGCGCCGGACATGCGCACCGTCTCACGCCGCACCATCAGGAACGACAGTTTCGGCGACGATTTCTCCGCGACAAGCCACGCTTCGGTCGCGTTCCCTCCGAGAATTTCGGCCAGATTCGACCATTCGCGGTTCTGACGGCTGATCTTCCGCATTCCGGCGAGCGTTTCGCTGTCCACCTGCAATTCGTCGAGACTGCCCGCGTTTTCGAGCACAACGTACTGGTTCAGCACCGTGCCTGTCAGGATGTTCGGGATCGTCGCCGGGTAGCTTTTGCCGGAAACCAGTTCGCGGTTGTTGCGGATGAGAACGCGAAACTCGTTCATGATTTCATCCTGCAAATGCAGCGTGACGGTCACCGTTTCGCCGTTTTCACTTTCAACGATCTCCTTGCGTTGCAGGAGCGGCGCGTCGATTTTCGCGTCGGCCATCGATTTGGGCAACTCGAATTGCACCGCGCGAACGCCTGCGTTTTCGATGTTGAAATCGAGCAGGATCATCTCCTCGACGCTGCGGCTGTTGACCTGCACGTTGGTGATGCTTTCGCTCGTGATGACCGGTTCTCGCGGAATGAGCGTCATCCTGAATGACGGTATGGGGTTGACGGTATCGAAATCGTAGGGTGCAGATAGCGAAAACTGCTTGCGACGCATAGAACGTTGTTCAGGTAAAACCCAATGAGGCACCGGATCATTCGGCAAGTAAGTGCAATTTTCCCATTCATCAACGCCGACATCGAATGCAGGATCGGTCAGGATCACATAATATTGCGAAACATGACCTTGAAATTGCGGTGTAATCACCGGCAAGTCCGTTTCGCCGTCCGGTTCGCGTGTCGCGGTTGCCCGAACGGTAAACGTAATGCCATTGGCTGGGATGGCAGTCCAAAGAACCGTCAACTCGGTTTCATCTGAATTGAGCGACTTACTCGACCATTCTATCGGAAATTCCGATGTCACAGAGAGCAAACGCAACCCAGGGGGTAAGGTCAATCGCTGGAAATACTGATCATCTCTTTTTTGTAAAGAAAAAATCACTAAATGGCAGTGACTTTCCAGGATCACCTCGTGCGTTGACAATTTGACAACGTTGTCGATGCTGATGTGGGGCAAATCCTGAATGGCATTCACCACCAACGGCAACAGGTAATTCTCCGTCGTGAAGCGATACGCGCGATACGGTTTCAGTCCAAGCGGGTTGTCGGACAGCGTTTTTCGTGCGGTGGGATTGACGTTTTGCACGTCTGACATGTCTGTCGGCAGGTCGGTCATGCTTGCGTTGGCCATAGCGCCCGTTTTGACGTCGAGCCGCGGGCTGTTTTGCAGCGTGATGCGACCGTGGTGCATGGCCGCACCCATGACGGCAACCTGCGGTGTCGTGACCGCAACGTCCTTCGCGTCGGCAAAATCGGCCTTGCGCATGAGAACGATGCCAAACCGTTCGACCTCTTGCGCGGCGTGCAGCAGTTCGATCTCGATGACCGTGTCGTCCGGCGAATCGGATGCGATGTTCTCCCAGCCGCGCACGTTTTCACCGGTGATCGAAACAACCAGGTAATCCGCCGGAATACGCACACGGCAGGACTCGTGCTTGCCGCGCCGGAACGCCAGCGTCAAGTCCCAGTCGAGTACGAGAGCGTCTTCCTGCACGTTGAACTGCAGTTCGGACACGGCGGTCAAACTCTGATCGATTTCCGCTTCGGTCACACTCGAACGCCACGACCATCGAAACTGTCCGTTTTGGCCGAGCGTGGTTTCCACCGTTTCGCCCGGCGTTTTCGCCTGCCATTTCTGCTGGGCGTCAACGTCGTTGCAGCGCAGTTCCATGCGGTCTTCCGGCAGTTCGAGCAGCACCTTGCCGGCGGGTATCTCCGGCAACCGCCCTGCCGCAAGCCGCCAGCCGCCCTGACGTTCGACCTTGAATTTCGCGGTCAAATCAATGACGTGCTTGCCCTTGCCGTGAATTTGCACGACGAATATGCCGGGTAGGGCGGTCACGGCGTGACCGCCGCCGTCCGCAATGTCACCATCGCGGCTCGGATTGGAAATCGATACTTCCGCGTTTTTGCCGTCAACGCTCAACGCGGTCAAAATCCCCTGACCGATGGGCAACGGGAACAACACCGGCGCGTCGGCCAGCACATCGATTTCGGTCTTGCCGGTGATCGACAGTTCTTCTGCAGCGGTGAGCGTCGCCCGGTATTCACCGAAGGTCGTCACATAATCGACCGGCGGCTTTTCCACCGGCACAACCTTTTCGCCCGGATGCACAAGGTTCCAGAGTTCCACGTACTTTTGATACGGCACGAGCAATTTCTGCCCCGGCTGCGAAAGGGTTTGGGGATCGGGCAAACCGTCGGCATTCAGCGTCAAATGCGGTTTGTCCAACAAGGTCTCAGCGTCATAAAACGCGACAATGACATCATCCGGCAGCGCAATCGGCGTTCTGTCTGCGGCGTCATTCGCATCTGCCGATGTCATGCCGAATGCAGAATGTGACGAAATGCAGAGTGCAGAATGCAGAATGCAGAATAGGAGAATACTCTGCACTTTCAGCACACTGTGTTCCGCGTTCGGTGTTCCCTGTTCTTCGTTCCGCCTTTCACATTCTTCATTTTTCTTTCCGTTTTCTTGATTCTGCATTCTGCATTCTGCATTCTGCATTAATTTGCACTGAATGCCGGCCAGCAGATAAACGAGCAGCACGCAGAGTCCCGCCTTGACCGCCGCGTCGCACAGTCCGGCGAACAGTTCCAGTCGCGGCACGAGAACCAGCAGCGTCCCGGCAAGCAGCACGGCGAGGACGTAAATCGTCTGCACTCGTAGCGACGCCTTGAACAGCCACAATCCGGCGCACAAAATGCCGCCCCACACGAGGCAAGCCCCGAAGGTCACCAGTCGCGTGTTGACCATGCGCACCTTGAGTTGCGTTTCACTGCCGCCGACGAGTTGGAACTGCATCGACCGTTGCAACGGCGACGACAAATTCTGCTGGAATTGCACCTGCACAGGCCGCACCGTTTGCAGGGTTTGCTGTTGGTAGGACAACAAGGGTTTACCCCTTTCCTCACGATCAAACAGGAGAGCATCTTGCGAACCAAGCTCTTGTCCAAATTCTGACGATCTTGATGAGTCCGGTCGAAATTCGCGCAAACGTTCACCCACCTCGACCCGTAATTCGAGCAAACGTTCACCCACCTTGTCTTTCTTGTCCGACGACGATTCTTGTTCTTCGTCATCTGTGACAGGTGAACAAGGAACACCTAAAGCCATGTGGTCCATTGATGATAAATCTGCCGATGCGGGAGCCCAATCAGCGACATTCCCCTTCTCCGACTTCTTAGCCGCTCCATCCGCCGCATTCATCTGGGCATATTGAACCGGTGAACCGCATCCAATCCCCCATGACGGGCGCGGCAGGTTCGGCGGGGTCAAGTGAAACATCGCACTCAGCCAGCGCAACACGAGCGGGCGCGGCGGTTCGGCTTCAACGCGCTGCCGGCCAATGCGCGTCACTTCGTAACCCGGTGGTGCGGTGATATTCCACACAACGCGCGTCACAGGGATTTTTGACCAGGTGATGGTCGTTGCATTATCGTCCGCCTGCGAATCCGAGCCGTGACGGTGACGGAGCGGTTGCCCCGGTTCGACCGCTTGATGACTCTCGCGGCTCTGATCATCGCTCTGATTTTGCGGGATCATCAAATCGGGCAAGCGCACGCTGGACTTGGCAAATACATGCGCGTTTTTCGGCGATTCGTTCGTCGCCCAGATGATTTCCAACTGGCGAATCGCGGCATCATTCCGCGCAGGAATATCAACCAAAATGGCACTGCCGCTCTTTTGCGGCTTGATCGTTTTGCCGTCAAGCATCACGGCCCAAATTTCCTCGTTGGCCGCCAGGTCCACTTTCAGGAATGTCGCACGCGTTTTCAGGTCGTACTGCGCCCGGGTGATCCGCTTGCCGTCCACCGCGATTTCCACCTCCGCGCGGGCCAGTTGCACCAGCGACGCGGGCAGTTGAAAAGCCGGGTTCCTCGCAACGTTGACCGCGATGCCCCCGTCATTGCGCTGCGCTTCATTCCGGCTTTTGTTGTCGTGGCTCTGGTTGTTCTCAAACACGCCCAACAACCGCTTTCCGGGAATGTAGCGCGTTGCGGCCAGTTCGCCGACATCGACTTGTCGCATCGTTTCGCTGTTGAGCAACGACAGGTTCAATTCCTCGTGTCCCTCAATCGAAATCAAACCCGACTGCCACGCCACGCCGTCCGCCGTCACCAGCGGCAACGTTTGCACGGTTTCATCAGGTGTTGCCTGTTCAAACTGCACACCCAGCATAACCATTCCGGCCACAGGTTCGGCCAGTTGCACGTCCCACTTGCGGTATTCGATCTCATCGATGGTCACGTTTGACGCCGAGTAATCCTTGATCGCCGCGCCGTTCAGCCCGGTGATACCGATGTTTTGCGGCGTGTCGATCGGCAGCAGAAACGCCAGCGATTTCGTCCGCGCCTGCTCGACGGTGTAATGCAATTCGTAACGCGCCGACATCAGCGACGGGGCGAACTGGTAAAACGCAAAGGTCCGCGCGGCCAGACGCGGCGTCGCACGGGTGACGAGCAAATCGGTCGAATACGGCTGACTCAGGTAGCGAAACGCCAGATCGGTCGGCAAGCCCGCAAGAAACTCGGTGCGCTCGCGGTTGTCAAGCGGCACGAGCCGCACGTCGTTTTCCGGCGTGACAATCATGTCGTCATCAACGTCCACGGCAATCGTTCCGCTGTCGCCGGTCGCGTCGGTCAGGCAAAATCGCGGGAAGGCCAATTGCTGTTCCTGCCATGCGCTGAACCAGCCCGGCGTGTTGCCCGACGCTTCAAAAAAGACCGGGAAAATCGTTCCCGGCGCAATGCCGCTTGTCACCTTGACGCGAACGCGGCCGCCTTTCTGCTCAAACGGCAGCGGCACGTCCGACGCGTCCGTCACGCGCGTCACCGTCCAGTGTTCCGGCACGTCGAGCATCAGCTCGAACAGTTTTTCATAACGCGGTGCCAGTTGAAACAGCCCGCGCATCGTCTGTTCGCGGTCGTTGAGCGTCAGCACCTGGTGCGAAACGACGTCAAAGACGGGTTTCGGCTTGAGAAATTCGCAGAGGATTCGGAAGTTGTCCGTATTCGGAGCGTACCATGCGGCCACCGTCCGCACCATCGGCGCATCGACGCTCGCCTCGAACACGCTGTCGGGAATCGTGCCGCGCAATATCTGCGGGGCAATCGCGATCAAACCCGTTGCGTCAATCTTGTGGACGTTCCAGTTGGTATCGACAAGCAGCCCGAACACCGCCGAATTGGCATTGACGTCAAGCGGCTCGAACGACGGGAACGGCCATTCCGAAAGCGCGTCGGCCTCCGTGTCCTTGTCGAAGAAATGCACCGCCGTGAGATTGAGCGGCACCTGACCGCCGACCGGCTCACGGAACCGTACTTCGAGAATCGACCGCCCGTCACGCGGCAAAACCTTCCAACCGGCCAGTTGCGGCGAAATCACGTCGGTCATTTCAAAATTTTCCGGCACGACAAATTCCGCCGTACCGATCGGCTGGTGCAGCACGTCGAGCGAAAATGTTGCGTGCAGCTTTTCGTAATGTCCGGTCACTTCGGCAAACTGCACACTCTTGGCCAGCACCGATTTGATCATGCGCTGCCGGTGACTGTTGAGCGTCAACACGAGATGCTGCGACGCTTCGCCGGCGAGCAGTTCAAATCGCGTCACGCGATCTTGCCCTTCACCCTCAACCCTGCGGCTGACGATCATCGCGCCGCTTTTCAGTTCGACGTCGCCCGGCACAACCAGCGTTTCAGTCGCTTTCGGCGCACGCGGAATCCCGAACGAAACTTCCTGCCGCACCGAGTCCAACGTCAATGCCGTCGTCAATTCCAGCTCAAGCCGCTGTCGCCCTTTGCCCTGCCAAAAGAGCGTGAAATTGCGGTTGTCTTCACCCTGTGTTGCGGTGAAGCCCAGTTGCGCCGGTTCGCCGTTCAACAATGCCGATTGAACCGCGACTGCACGAAACGCAAGCGGTTCGGCGTGCAGTTTGTCGGTGTAAGACTCCCATTCGAGGACGGCCTTGATGCGTGCCTGTTCGCCTTCCATCGTGATTGCCAGGTCACTCGAAAGAAATACCGCCGCAACGGGCGTATCCGCTTCCGGTTCGGCTTCGCTTTGTTTGAGCGATTCGATCAACAGCGACTCAAATTCCTCGCGCGAGAGCAAAACGCGGTCTTTGCACTGCTCAAGCAATGTCCCCATCTCGCCGGTCGGCACGAACACCTCGCGCACGGTCACTTTCTTCTCCGGCTCGTCCTGGGACATGACGGGAATCGTCAGTGCAATCATCGTCATCGCGGCAAGAATATATTTCAACGCACAATGGCAAGGTAGGGCGGTCACGCCGTGACCGTCGCCGCATTGCTGTTGGACGAAAATTTTTGAAAACAATTTATTCATGATGCCCTCCTTCCGTGTTTTCCGATGCGTTTTCGGACGCGACTTCCGCGACGACTTCCGTTTGGGGATGATTCGCTTTCTGTTTTTTCATCGAAAGCGGCGTTGTCATGATCTTTTGAAACACGTCCCAGCCGCGCAACAGCGACCAGATCACCCAGGCGAGTACGGTCAGCAGAATCGCCCAGCGCACGCCGGTCACGACTCCGACGACGTACATCAGCGTCGGCGCAACAAATGCCAGCAACGCATACAACGCAATGACGCCGAACACCGCAATCCCGCGGATTCGCCAGTTGTAGCGGGTCAGCACAAGTCCTCCCGCCAGCAAAATCACGAACAAAAATGCGTTGATACAACTGATTTTCCGCATTGTCAGCTTCAGCAAATGACTCGTGTCCGGGTCAGGCTGCACGGTCGAAAACAGATACGGCACACCATCAACCGGGAAATCCTGCCATAACGTCTGTTGTGCCATACCTTGTTGCATGTTATACATGATTTCGTCGATTTTTGGCGTATTGTATGTGTCAATTCGGTTTTTGTCATTGCCCGGCACCTGTTGGAAATTTTTCGAGCAGTTCCCCTTGTACGACGTGAGTGCATATTCCTCCGGGATATAAACCGCCGCGTAAATGTGTTGCACGGCGGGTTCGTCCGGAAATCGCGGTAACGCAATTCTTTCACGAACCGCCATGGCCTTGCGTTCGGGTTTCGCGTTCGCCTGCTTTTGCGTGTAACGCAGTTCGAGCAGGAACGGCCTGTCCGGTACGGTCGAAGTCAGCGGAATCAAATACTGCCCTGCCGAATCCTTTTCAACTGTCACCGGCACACCGTTGATGCGCGGTTCGACGCCGAACTCGCAATCGTCCGGCAAAATAATCGGCAACCGTTGTTTGACGCTTTGGATGCGATACAATGCCTGCACCGATTGCATGTTCGCCCGTGTCAGCACGATCCGTAGTAAACCGTATTCGATGCTTGCCCGTTTGACCTCCTGCAACTCGTAACGTGTCGCGTTGAGTGACAACTCCCATTCGTCATGAAACTCAAATGCGTAGGCCGCATCCTGCACGCGGTCTTCCGCAGCCACATCGTGTTGCGGGTCGATCTGCCGCAAACCCCGGTTGACGTCCGTTGCCGAAAGATCGACCGTTTCCGCTTTGGCCAGCAAAATTTGCCCCCATGAGCGAAACACGTTCTGCGGCACCAGTCGTGGAATCGGAATCGCGACGCTTGCCCCTTCGAGCAACTGCGGCACCTGTTTTTCCCAGGTCAGCGTGATAACGCCGTCGCCGAGCAATTCGTTGCCGCGTTCCAGGTTCCAGGCAACATAGCCTTCGGCCACATCATCCGGTTGCGGCGCGATGACCGTGTCACGAAACTCGCTCGTCTGGTTTCGCACGATGTCCGAAATTTCCTGCGGCACATCAATTCGCAACGATTTGACGCCGCTGTACAACACGTTGTACGCGATTTTATCGCTGAACCGTGCCACGCCGTCGTCAATCCGCACCGAAAGCAATTGCTTGATCGTCACCTGCGGCATACGTCGCGTGACCGAAAGCGAAAGCTCCGGCTGATCCGACGCGAACACGTAGGCCAGGTTGGCTTGAGAGCGTTCGCCTGCGACCCACTTATCGGCCAACTGATCGAACGAGACGTTCTGCATTCCGCTGAACCCCGTCGGCGTTACCCGCAGGCTATCCGGTGCCGAAAAAATCAAAATTCCCTCTTTTTGCTCAATACCGTCAGGTGAAATAACCGGCGAAACGATTTTGACTTCAACCGTTTTTTCCGTATTGCCGCGCAGTTCCTCACGGTCAACCGTCTTGTGCAGCCGCACTTGCACGCCGAACGTGCCGATGGCCTTGCGTGCGAGATTGATAGTCAGCCGCTTCATTTTCGGCTTGCCTTCCTCATCGGGCAGGTCGGAAAGCTGTGTGCCGTCAATCACGACAGGCGACATGGCCACTGCCGGGTTGCTGTTGGCCTGGTTCGCCGTCGCGGAGTTGTCGGCACTGGGTAAAATGACGCCGTTTCGCAGAATATTATTGTAAGGTTGCACGGAAAGGACGTTCATCTCCGCCGGAATGTCGCAAAACAACTGAAAAACGCCTGCCCTTTCAATGCGATAGGCGTTAAACATGACGATATTTTCCGCATTGGGATCAAGCGTCACCTGCACCTGCGACCGGGCAAAAATACGCGGCTGTTCCTTCTCAACGGCCAGTTCGAGATCATACGCC
>WRMR01000039.1 GCA_009776995.1 Planctomycetaceae bacterium
TTGTGCGTTGACCTGTTCCCGACAACAAAAACGCGGTGTTTCAAAATGAAAACATGGAATCATCAATTACGAATTGCTCATCCTCCGCGTGTTGCACGCTTCAACCAACGATGAAACACTGTTTCAAGGGTAAGGCCAGGGTTGCATCCCTTTCAAGGTGCTTTTTTTGTTTTATTCTCATGAACACTACTGTCCCATCATAAATCGAACAGCATCAACTGGTTAGGGCTTTGAGTGTTTTGATCCATGTAATTTTTGTTTTGAAACATCGTAAAAACAGGGGTTTTCTCAAATTGTGTCAAACTGAAAATCTGTAAAATCTGGTGAAGGCTCTGCGTCAGGCCGAGTTCCTTTTTGAGGATCGCGACGAGCAGGTCAACGCTCACGCCGATCCAGATTTGCGATTTCACAGCGTTTTCGCTCATGCCGTAAAACGTTTTGATTCGCAGGTTCTGTTTGATCCATTTGAAAAATCACTCCACACGCCAACGTGACCGATACAAGTCCGCGATCAATTTGGCCGGAAGGCTCATGTTGTTCGTTAAAAACACAAAACGTTTATCCAACTGGGCGTCATAATAACGCACACGCCGGAACGGTTCCGGGTAGGTCGAAAACGAATCCTCATTGGTCAGCACGACCGTTTGATCGCACTGAATTCCTGTCGTTTTATCCACAGGATGCGAATATCGCCGGGTCAATTGAGTGTTCTTTTTCGCCCTTGTGACGAAAAACGCCTTGGCCTGATTGATTTTGTATAACCGCTCGAAATCGAGGTAACCGCGATCCATGACATAAAACGCACCGGCTTGAAAAGCCATGTAGTCCAACACGTTGACATCATGCAATTTCCCGTTCGATATGAGGATAAACTCCGGTATATCCCCTTGAATATTCAACAGTGTATGCAGTTTGATTGCGGCCTTGGTTTTGCGAAACGGTGCCCACGGAAACAGCGACAAACACAAGTCAATGGTCGTTGAATCCAATGCGTAAACCGTCGCGTCAATACCAACCGGCTTGGCATCGTGGCCGTACAAAGACTCGGCTTGTTCGATCAGGATTTGAGCGAAGTCGGCGAAAATCCTCCAATCACGTTGTTTGGTTGCATTGGACAAATTGTTTCGGGAAATTCCACTGCGGATTCCCATGTGGTACATTTTTTCGGGGATGGCGTCCAAACAGGCAACGATGTCACGAAGGCTTTCACGATAGGTCAACTGGGCGAACGCCATGACGCGAAAGTAGTCGGAGCACTTGAAGGTTTGAACGTTGCGATCCCCGCGATAACGGTCAACACAGGTCTGGAAGCGTCGCCACGGAGCGCGGTCCATGATCTGCGTGAATATAAATTTCCCTTGGTACATTGGCCTGCCCTGATTTCAAATTGCCCCAACATTCTGGGATAAAAATTGAAGTCGTTACAGGTCAATATTTTACTCAAATATAATCAAATTAAAAACTTACAACGTTTTTTAAGGAAAACGTTGGGACACTACTGGATTTTGGTTAATTTCTGCATCCTCAAATTGCAATGGGCAAAGGTTAATCTTATGTAATCTGCGGGAGATTGTCAACGATGTCCGTTAGCTCTCCCCCCCGACCAGGTTGATTTAACAAATTTCCTGTTTTGTGACGCGAACCACGCCAACCATCGCGAAATATACAAAAAGCAATCGATTTTTCAAGAAAAATCCCACCCATCTTGTTTTTTGTGGAAAGAACCGTCATAATGTCAGCAACTTTGTCCTGATTCGGGACTTTCACAAAATCAATCCAAATTCAAACAGGAGTGTTTTATGACAGATACGAAATCGAATGCCATGATTTACCCCCGGCTGTGTATTGCCTATTTTTGCCAATTTGCCATCTGGGGAAGCTGGGCCACCACTCTCGGCGGTTATGCCGATAAAGTTTTAGGCTTCAATGCCGGGATTCTGAACATTGCCATCCCGATTGCCGCAGCTTCGGCACTTTTTATCGGACCCATTGTTGACCGCAAGTATGCCGCTCAGAAGATGTTGGCTCTTTTGCACCTCTGCGGGGGCGTTTGCTTGCTGATCTGTGCTTTTCAGAAGAGTTTTAATCTTTTGTTCTTCTTCATGCTTCTTCACGGCTTGTTCTTTATGCCGTCCATTCCACTGATCAACTCCATTGTCTTCCGGCACATCCCCATCGCAAATAACGCTCCGCGTGTTTTCGTGTTCGGTACTGTCGGCTGGATCGTCGTCAATCTGTTTGTGGCCGTTTTCCTGGGCGGGGCAGGTAATGCCAATTTCTTTCTTGTCGGCGGCGTCGTTTCCATCTTCATGGGCGTCTATGCCATGACCTTGCCCGATACACCACCAACTCCGGTCGCGCCCGGAGAAAAGTCGGCTTCCATATTCGATGTTCTTGTCCTTTTCAAGGACAAATCGTTTTCGATTTTTTCCGTTTGCGTTGTCGTTGGCGGGATTGCGGCTTGTGGTTTTTACTTCCCCATGCAAGTACCGTTGTTCACGGAGCGTAATTTTCCAGCCCCGGTTGCTTTGACAACATTGAATCAGTTTTCCGAGCTGTTCTTCATGTTGGCTCTACCGTTTTTTGCCGCCAGATTCGGCCTGAAGAAATGCCTGATTCTCGGTCTTCTTTCCTGGACATTGCGTTATGTTTTCTTTATGAACTCGGCCTTCACATTTGCTTTGCTCGGTCTGTTACTCCACGGCTTCAGCTACAGCTTCCTGTACGTCGCGTCCTATATGTACGCGGAAAAGAAAGCACCGCCCTCGCTGAAAGCCAGTGCCCAGGGTTTGATGGCCTTCCTCATGCTGGGGGTCGGACAGGTACTCGGTTCGCTGATGTACGGCTACACCATCAGTCAATATCCGGCTCCGATTCCGAAAATGGATAACGCCGCAGTCGCCGACAAGGTTGACCTGCCAAAATGGGACGACCCGGACAAGGCCAAATCCGCCTTGCGTTTCCTTGACCTCTCCGGTTCGATCAACGCGTTACTCGGCAAGCCCACACCGACCGTTCATGAACTGGGGCTACTTGATACAAATCATGACAAAACCCTGAATTGGGAGGAATTGCAGGCAATTCCTGAAGATGGAATTCTAAATGGCACCGGTGATGATGCCATCATGTTTGCCAAAGGTGAAATTCTTGGAATCTTTCAAAAGGTAGCTGACCATGAAGCAAAAGAATCGGTGCCACAGGAAAAAATCTCCGTGACAAATGCCCAATGGTTTGGGGTTCAGACCAAACAGTGGGATAAAATTCTACTGTGGCCGATCCTGTTGAGCGGAATTTTCTGTCTCGCGTTTGCTTTGTTAGGCAAAGACCCCGTTCCCGCCGAAACGGTGGGTAAGAAGGAAGAGTAAAGGTTGCCGAGAAATCAGAGCCGCGACGGTTACGGAGCGGTCGAATAGGTTGAGACTCTGCTCCACTTCGACCGCTTGATGACTCTCGCGGCTCTGATCTTAAACATTCTGCATTCTGTACTTTGAAACCGGTCACTGACGTTCCCGGCTGTTGTTTTACTCTGCATTCTGTCCTCGACAGGACTCACTTTCATAGTTGTTTCAATTGACCGACGGCTGGAGTCGCGTGAGGACCGGGTTTTGTGAGATTTGGTCGGATGACGCATGTGTTTGGAGTGCGTTGATGGCCGTTTGTAAAACCCGGTCTTCCTGTTGCGATGCGGACTGACGAAGATTTTCGGTCAGCGTTTCCTCACTGATGCGGTTGACCAGCCACGGTGTGGTACTTGAGACCAGGACGTTTGGTTGGACGCCGATCCCGGAAAACGACATGCCTGTCGGCGAATAATAGGTCTCGATCGTGAGTTTCAGTCCCGCAATGGCAGGACTGTTGTCGGTTTTGCCGCCGGTCAACGGGATCACCGCCTGGACCGTGTCCTTGCCGAAACTTGGCTGGCCGACAATAAGTCCGCGATCGTTGTCGAGGATTGCGCCGGCGAAAATTTCCGAGGCACTCGCACTGTCCTTGTCGATCAGCACGGCCAGCGGAATGTCCCAGGTGGCAGTGTTGGGTTGTGCGGAATACACGTATTCCGAAACCGGTCCGCGGTTCTTGGTTCGGACAATAACCCCTTGCTTCAGGAACAAGTCCGCCGCATCAATGCATTCGGTCAAAACACCACCGGCATTGCCGCGCAGGTCGATAATCAGCGATTTCATTCCCTGGCGATGGAGGTGCATGAGAGCTTCATGGATTTCCTGGACGGTGTTCCGCTGGAAACCGGTCAGTTTCAGGTAACCGATCCCTGAGCCTTGACCGTATTCTTCCAGAACATGCACATTTTCAACGCTGGGCACTTTGAGGTGTTCACGCCGGATGAGCGTTTCATGCGGGGCGTTTGTCTCCGATTGGATGAGCAAACGCACTGTGGTGCCCGCTTCGCCCTGTAACAGATTCGAGGCCGTTTCGAGCGGCAAACCTTCGGTCGATGTGCCATCGACGACGAGGATGCGGTCGGAACTTTTCAGACCGCCTTTTTCAGCCGGGCTTCCGGGGATGACCCGGTTGATATACAACGATTTGCGATCCATTTTGAGTTCGACGCCAAGTCCGACGAAGTTTCCGCTGATCATGCAATTGGTGTCATTGAACTGGTTGAGCGTCATAAATTCCGTGTAGGGATCAAGCGAGTTGGTCATGCCGGCGAGGAACTCCAACACAACGGCAGTGGGACTCAGTCCGAGTTCTTTTTGGCAGTTGTCCGCGATGGCAACGACGCCGGCGCGGAGCGTTCGCGGGTCGCGGATTTCCCAATTTTGTGTTGCTTGTACGATTTTCTGGCTCAAGGAACGAATGCGCGACGTGTCAGAAATCGTAAAATGCCGTTTGCAGAACGCGGGATCAGCCAGGGCGATTTCAAAATCGTGCATCCCGCTTTCAAACAGCTCGTTCCAGTGTGGCGGCTCGACATGCGAATGCTGGATTTTCGAGATCACTTCGTCGAACAGTGCCAGTGCGTCAGCGTAGGACATTTGCCGGAGTAGCATTTCAAAGCTCGAATCGTGATAACGCTTCGTCAAATCATGGTGGAATCGCGCAAACCTGAACCGCTGCATGAGAACAGGCGGTTTGTGGAAAGTCCGGATGGCGTTTTCATACAAAATGAGAGCCTCGTTCCACCGTCCCTCTTTTTCCAGGACGGTGCCTTTCCGGATGATCTCGTCGATTTGTGCCGCATCCGATGTAACAGTCTGCGACGCCGGTTCAAAGTCCTGCGTTGTCAACGGAAAGGGCTGAACCGGGCTGGTGTTTTCAAAAGTTTTCGGCGGTTGGTTCCCATCCATGACCGGCTGAGAATAGGAGCCGATGGGTACGGTGGGTTCGATTTGGGAACCACGATCATCATAACGACGCAACGGCAACGGCGGCAGATGGGTTGTTGCGTCCGTCGTTTCAGACCCCGTCGCCTGAGAAAGCGGGTTGATCGTCATCGGCCCCGACGCCGGCGCACTGTTTCGCGATGCCGGAACAGTTGTGCTTGTCTCCGTATTGATCCTGAAGCTGGAATGACCCTGCTGAATTCGCTGGGTATTGATGCGGACAGATTCTGTTTCATTTTCCGCAGGAGCAACGACCGCCGAAAGCGGTGCGGAAACAGGCAGATTTTGCTGCCGTGAAAATGTGTTGATTTGAGCGGAAACAGGCTGTGTCAGATTGCCAAGCAACAAACAGACACAAGGTATGAGAACGACCGATATGCGGGAAACGTTGGAAAAACAGTTCAAGGGTTTCATGGGACTCACCAGGGGGCAGGGGGGACGATTGGCAATTGGGCAAATTCGTTGCTTCGGCTTGAGTCCTGGATCGAAGAGCGTTTGAGAAGCCGGACAACGTGAAAGAAAGATTCCAGGTTGTTCCGCTGTTCATGCAAACTTTCGGTCTTTGTCAAGTCACCACGAATCCACGATAAAACAATACGAAGGTGTCGTGCTGATCTTGCATCCCTGCCGGCTGTGAGTTTTGTCGTTTTTCGCATTTGCGTCGGTATAATCGGTATCGTTGAAAGCAAGTTGTTCTTCGAAAGCGACAAAACACAACCCTATCTGCTGTTGTATCGAATGAAAACGCCGCATTCTTGCCGACATCCGATAGAACACGGGTTTTGGCGGTTATCTCGAATGTGTGTGATTCCCCTGATACTCGCGTTACTACGAAAGTATCAGGGGAAAACGCAATCCTCATGTCATTGTTTCCAGTGGGACAAGCATGGTCCCGATTCGGAACGAAGGTGGTGTGGCATTCTCTTGGAAGTGTTACGAAAAGAGAGTGAATGTTGGTTACCTGTTTTTTTGTTTTTGCCATGGATTGATCGTACTCCAGCAATCCGGAAGCACATCAATGCGCGTTAAAGTTTACTTGTTTTGCCAATTTTAATTAATCATTTCAAGAATACCCCTGACTCGCAATGGATTTGCCAAAAAGCCAACTCTGGACTCAAGGCGGGGAGAATTGCTGACCGATACAGACTTTAACCCGTGAAACAAAAAACGTGCTGGGGGAGCACGTATCGGGGGAGGTTAGAAAACCGACAGGATATTTTCGGATGTGGTTTCAATCCGAACGGTTCTGCCTCAAACAATTTACTGATTTGCCGTAAAACGCCAAAATGCAATGAAAGACTGAATGAAGGAATTGTGTTTTGTTGATCGTATCAATCAAAACATTTTTCATTTCCAGGTCGGCCTTGTTTCGCGGTTGATTTCGGTGAATGTGGAAAAAAGGAGAGTTTGTCCTATGAAGTCCAAGTTCCTGATTGTTTCGCTTGCACTGTGTCTGGTGTTGGGTACTTACGCTCAAGCCTATGACTGTGGTTGCAACGATGTAAATCCTTGTAATGCGTGCAATGCTTGCTGCCAGCAAAAATGCGACCTGTTTTCAGGTCTGAAGAATTTGTTGAGAAGCAGACCGTGTTCTTTGAGCGCGTGTGGCCCCTGTGACGCCGTTGTCGCATGTGCCCCGTGTGAACCGGTTGCCTGCGTTGCTCCCTGTGATCCTGTTTGTGTTGCTCCGTGCGAGCCGGTTTGTGTCACCCCGTGCGAGCCAATTGCTTGTGGTGATTTCGGATGTGGTGATGTGGGATGTTTTGATAGCTGTGGTCCACGCTACAATCCCAATAATCGTCCGCTTCTGAAAGCCGCAAAGAAAACCCAGGCGAATGTGAAAAAGTTCTTCAACGGTCTGTTTGGCTCGTTGAAAGGTTGCGATTGCGGTCTTTGCCGGGGTTCAGGTTGCAATGCCTGCGATCCTTGTGCAGTGGCCTGCGACCCCTGCGGCCCGGCAGTCAGTTGCTACAACAATGTCATGCCAACGGTTGTCCCGGAATAGTGAAAAGAGAGAACCATAAGGTTCTGACACACACAACCAGCGAAAATAAAAAGGCCCCATGCGATTTCACCGCAAGGGGCTTTTTTGTTGTGCTCGGCAGTGATCCTGATCAAAAAAGCCCCTCCGCAGGGGGAGGGGCTCACAAGGAAATGCGCGACCAGCGCGTATTGGTCGAATGATTCACGCAATCACTCGACGGCAATTTCCAGGGTTTTGGGCGGTGTTTCGCCCCGGTATGGGGTTTGAACTTTCTCCTTATATTTTTTGATCTGGATTTCCAGTTTGTGCATTGCCTGGTCGATACAGCCCCAGAGATCGCCTGACTGGTAACTCGCAACGAAATCGTGTTTGTGTTCTGCGGAAACATTGATGTCAACCAAAGGCTCATCCGCTTTTTTCAGGTCGATCACGACGGAAATCTGTGTGAGACGTTCGAAATAACGTCCCAGTTTTTCCACTTTCGCGATGACTTTGGCTTCTGTCGCCTCACTGATGTTGCCATGACGTGTCGAGACATTAATTTGCACGATTCGGACTCCTTAAAAGTTCAAGTTGTGTAACGGAAATGTGGAAAACAGCGGAAGTAGCAATCTCAAACAAGATACGCTCATTTTTTCCAAAACTGTTTTCATCGGTAAGTGAGAGATTAACAAAAACACCGCCTCAAGGCAATGTCAATTTGTCCGGGAATCACGTGACTTCACGATCTGTTGATTTTGTGACAGTTCTTGACGTTTTCCGGCCTCTCAATGATATTCCAACAATTAATTATACGTCTTGACACCACAATTTGTTCGTTTTTTTGAGATTTGGATACAAAATAAGCACGATTTTTGCAAAAAAATGCTTATTGTGATTAAAATTGATTTTCAAACTCTTTTCATAATTCGACTTGTCCGGAAATCGCTATCTGTTTTTGGATACCACGCTGTGCTACAATAAGTGGAGGTTCAACCCGTTATACTGTCGAACGCCATTTGACTGGCATATAATATTGTGGCCTTTGTGTTAAAATATTTCAACACAAAGATCACAAAGGAATCCACAAAGTTCACAGAGATAAATACAAAGTCCATGGCGTTGTGCGGTATAGATTGGGTTGCGCCGCACCGGAAAAAAAGCCCTTTGTGGTGAACAACAAAACCGATAAGAAGTCATGGCAGTTCGTATCGTCGTCATTGAACCATTGGAAATCGTTCGGTTGGGGGTGCGTGCCTTGTTGGGTTCTTTGGAATACGGGTTGCATCGGATCGAGGTTGTTGCCGAAGGTTCCTCGCCCAAAGACATGGTGCCGCTTGCCGCGAAGTTTGAACCGGACATCGTTTTGACCGAAGTGCAGTTTCCCGACATGACGGGGTTCAACGCCATTGATTCGCTGAAACAGGCGTTTCCCGGTGCGAAAGTGTTCGTCTATACCGCGTCGGACAACCCTGCGTTTCTCGCACGGGCGGCGTTGAGCGGCGTTGACGAATATCTCGAAAAAACCGCCCCAACGGAGGAACTGGTCGCAGCTTTGATTCGTTTATCCGACGGCCAGGCACGTCCGGCCGGGCACAAGCTCGACCGTGTTTCCGGACGGATGAAATCGAAACGGGTTTCCACCGAACACGAAATGCCGCTGACCGGACGCGAATTGCAGGTTCTCCGCCACATCGCCTTCGGAATGAGCAACAAGGAAATCGCAAGGTCTCTCGAACTCAGCGTTGATACAGTCAAGGAACACGTGCAAAACATCCTGCGGAAAATGGGGTTTCGGGACCGTACTCACGCGGCGGTGTGGGCCGTTCGCAAAAAAATCATCTGAGCCAAGAACATAGAGTGACGCAACCAGCCTGCGTCAAAATCGTGTGTTGCGATCAATGTCACGCGGAACGAGTCCCTGGTTGACACGTTCGGCAAGTGCTTCCGGCGTGTTGGCGAACAATGGACTGATTTCGACTCGCACGTTTGGGGCAACCCGAACTCCGGTCAAAGTGAGCCATTCGATGGAAATGTCCGACAGTTGCTTGCGAACGCTTTCCGGCGAGTCGGCTGGCGAGTCGGTCGGCGAACCGTTCGCGTTTTTCAACGGTGCGAAGTGGTACCGGGAATCGACCTCGACGACAATCGCGTTGTCCGCCGCCGGAAGCAGGTCGAAAATGAACCGCTCAAACTTGATTGCGTTCGGTTCCTGCGGCGCAACCGGGTTGCCGTTCGTGTCGATGTACGGCACTTTCTTTTTCGCAATGTGAAACGGCAATGACGATTTGTTTTCGGTCTGCCGCTTCAGGAAATCGAGTTCCATGATATGCACGGCGATGCTGCCCGCCCAAATTGCGAGTGTGCTGTCCGGTTTGCGACGGGTTGCGAACTCGTCGGGCAGGTCACTGTATTCGATGACGTGCAAGCGTCCGTCAATGCTGACGATATTGCCGACGCGGTCTTGCGGCGTCTGCTTCCGCACAACCTGCGAGGTGAGTTCCGACCGGCTGAGAATGTGATAACCGAGAAATTCCTCATTGGCGATGTCCACGAGCGGGTTGTCCACCTGGAAGTAGAACAGCATTTCGATGCCGCGCTCGCGCAACTGATCGAGGCAGCCGCTCAATTGAAACGCGGCAAGCATTCCGCCGTGACCATCAGGCGACATGGCGATTTGATCCGGTGCCGCAAGCAGGACTTTGCCGTCGGCAAGCGACACGGAGGGCATCGTCCCCTGGCAAAAGATGAGCAGGTCCGATTCGGCCAGTCCGAAACGCTTGTGTTTTGCGAAAAAACCGACCGTTTCGTCGTGCGTTGTCGGACTGGTCATCACGCAGAACGGGATTGACCTGTTGCATTGCCTGCCGCGCGCAATGGTTTTCTCAATGTGCATCTGAAACAGCGTCGTGTTGCCAACGGGCCCGATGGGAAACATGCCTTTCGGGTGATCAAATCCGAGTCGTGTCCCCTGACCGCCGGCGACAACAAGCACAGCCACTTTTCCTGCGGCAAGTGCGTCGCGGCCTGCCTGGATCGCGTCGGAACGCGAAATCGCATTTGCGTCACTATCCAGGCGATACGCAGGCGGTTCTTGCGCCCGTTCGACCATCGCCACCACGTCGATCAGGTGGTCGCGGTTGGTGTAGAGCGTTGCCAGTTGCGCGAAATTGATGCCGTCAATCTGGGCGGCGAATTCCTGACGCTGCGAATCGGCCAAAGCGTCCCAGTGCGCAAGCAGGTGCTTCTGGCCAAACGGTGCCAGGCGGGATAAAAGTGAATGTTTTTGGTTCATTGTTCGTTTTCAATGATATTGATTTCACACGGAGGCACAGCGGCACGGAGGTGATTTCATTCTCTCTGTGCCTTCATGCCTCTGTGTGGAACATTGACTCTTCCCTCAATGTCATCCCGAATTTTACAGATCGTCCGGTACGATCCCAAAAGTGTTTTCGCCGCGCGGTCGCCGATAAGGATGTGTTGAAATGGCTGCCCCGAGACTTGGGACAGTTCCACTTGCAAGTGATAGACTAGGCATAAGCCTCTGAAAAATCCGATGTTTTTCAGGTCAACGGATTCGATGCAGGAATAGGGGATAACCGCCATGGTATGGTCGCCCTCAAAATGAAGATGATCGTCGTTGAGATACAAAACGCCGATATCGTCAGCATCTTCCAGCCTGCGTAGCCCCTTGTAACGCGAAGGATAGGTTGTGAATTGGCTAATATATCCTTTGCCTGACGCAATCTTGTAAAATTTGGAAATGATCCGGGGTATTGGACAATTTGGAGCACCCCACCACGGAAATAAATACAGTGCAAGCAATAGCAATACTCCTACTCCAAGATTAATGAGGTACCAGTTTTTCGTAACAAAGAAATAGACGAGCAATACGAAACCAAGCACCAGAACATAATCGATGATAAGTAGCATGAGGCCGATAAAACAACCGCATTTCAGAATTTCCCGCCAGCCAAAGAATTTTTCCGGTCGAAATTCGATGCGTCCGTTGCCGCCGTCGAGAATAACGGCTTTCGGGTAAGAATCATCACCGGGCGGTTCTTCGGAATAGCGATAAGGATTGATATCCGACATGGGGAAATTCCCGTGAGCTGAAATCAGAGCCGCGACGGTCACGGAGCGGTCGCATTGACAATCACTGCTCCATGACTGTCACGGTTTCAATCTTGGCGGTTACGGTGTGACCCCCTGCTACTAAGGAGCTTTGGCAATATAACATTTCCAATCCCGCTGTCCCGTGAGGGACACGACATTGGTTGAATACGCAATATGGTCAGGTTTTATTGCGTTCCTGACGGGACGCTGATGATATAATGGAGAAGAGAACTTTTTCTACCAATATCCTGTCCCTAACGGGACAAGGTCAATACCACACTTTTTGTCAACGTGATTTTGGTACGACTCCCGGCACATCATACGAAGATCAATTCAATGACTGTGTCAGAGGTTTATTCCACGCTTTCGAAAATGTCGTCCGTTTCAACGGCTTCCGTTATCTCTTCATTTGTTTCGGCCTGTGGCGCGGACACGTTTTCTGTCGGAGCGGCAAGTGGATCAGGAGCGTTTTCTTCGAGTCGTTCCCGCCAGGGTTTCTTTTCCAGGTAACTCGCCAGTTCTTTGTCGAGATGTTCCTTTTGGTCATACTCCGTCTGCTCGGCCAGTTCGAGACCTTTTTCGATCCATTTCACCGCATTGTCAAAATCGCCGAGTTCCGCGTAAGCCGAGGCCAGCGTACTGAGAATATGCGGCTTTTTGTAATGAGTCAACTCGCTCGACTTCATCGCATATTCGAGGGCCAGTTTGCCGTCCCGGAGCGAATCGTCAGGCGAGGTGGCAAGCACCCAGGCCAGATTATTGTAAACACCGTCGTCCTCGTCACCGGCTTCGAGCAGTTCATTATAAACGCCGATTGCCTCCTTGTGGCGGCCCAGTCCGAGCAGCATATCGCCGCGAAACCGTTTGATGCCTTGATTGTCCGGCAACTCGGCCAACATTTCATCCAGCAGTTTAAGTGCCGGTTCATTGGACTTGGCCATGGCATAAACTTGGACGGCCATGAGTTTGTACGACAGGCTGTTTCGCTTGGCTGCGGGAAGTTTTTGCAGGCCGGTCAGGGCTTCGGCGAATTTTTCCTGTTTGCACAAAATCGTGATTTTCACCGCGTAGGCGTTTGTTTCCAGTTCGGGCATGTCGCCGGTCAACCGGAGTGTCGAATCAATATCACGCATTGCGGCATCGTAATCCTCCATTTCCGCGAACAGTTTGCCACGTTGCAAAAGAACCATCGGGTTACCCGGCTCACGGCTGCGCAGAGCGTCTAGTACGGCCATCGCGTCGTCGTATTTTTTCTGCTCCTGCAACACTTCGGCCTTTTGAATCTGCGGAACAAAACTTCGCGGCATCAATTCCGCAAGACGGTCGTAAATTTTCAAGGCTTCGTCGAATTTTTCCTCCTGCACACGAATGGCGGCGGCAAATTCGAGTGCCTGCACGTTTTCCGGATCAAAGTCCAGCACTTGTTGCAGGATCGTGATTGCCTCTTCCAGTTGGTTGTCGGCGGCCAACACCCCGCCAAGTAAAATCATCACCGGCACCGAGTCGGGCAACACCTTGTGCGCCTCCCGGAGCAATTCGATCTGCGTTTTCGTGTCTTCCGCCAAATCCGCCTTGACAACCAGTGCCTGGGCATGTATTTCATCGTTTCCGCTACAATATTCGATTGCTTTCTCGGCGTATTTTGCGGCCAGTTCACGGTCTCCATCCGGTAACAAACTTAACCGGGCAATGAAAAGGTAGTTGATCGGCTCTTCCGGGACATATTTGAAAGCCTTTTCAAAGTCTGTGATAGCCAGATTTCGGTACTCTTTCCAGTTGGGCGGGAGCGGACGGTTTTCCAGCACCAAATCGGCGATCTGTACGCCGCGCTGAATTAACGTAGCGGAAAGTAACTGGTGGCAAAAATCCAGATTTTCGGTGGAAAGTCCGTCCTCGATTGCTTTTTCACATAATCGGATGACATTATTGAGGTCACGCATCGTTTCGGCGGACATTTTGATCTCAATCGCCTGATTGAGGGCTTCCAGTCCGGGGTTTTCATTCTCGGGCGTTTTTTCCGGCTCTTGCCCTTCAATCGGCTGATCATCCGCCGTTCGCTCCGTTGCAGGTTCTGAACCGGCCAATTCATCTTGCGTCCAGGATGTTGTAGCAGCAAAAGTTAGCAACATCGCGAGAAACGCTGTGGAAAACACGTAAAAACGTACATATTTTCGGGTTTCGGTCATTTTTCTTTCTCCGTTCATTCTCATATCGCACTGTAAAAGTCAGCCTTTCACTCCATATCATACTAAATTATCAGGTTTTGCCGTGAGAATCAAGAGCAATTTGCGTGTATACCGTACAATGCCATGGACTTTGCATTTTATGTCTGTGAACTTTGTGCACTCCTTGGTGATCTTTGTGTTGAAATATTTTAACACAAACGCCTCGCAATTTGCCTTTCGTGATGCCTGCTCAATGAGTTTGACCACGTTTTCGGCATCGTCGGCGGTCAAATTTGGCCCGACAATTCCTGCCTTCCCATCCAAAATGAGCTTGACTTTCTGCATGTCCTGATCGATAATGATGTCCACCTTCATGGCACTGATTCCTTTTTGTGGGTTGTCATTTGTTGTGGAAACTAACGTTACAATCCCAAAAACGGAATCTTTTTTCAAGATCAATTTTATTCCCACTTGCCATGTTTACGTAAATTCAAAGTGGCACCCTTAAAAAATGATCCAATGTTACTACAGCAAGGAAACCATCGCCATGGTTGCCAAGTCGGGACGACGCCGGGCAATTGGTTGCGGTGGATTATGGTTTGGCTGGTTGCTGTTGCCGATTGTCGGAATGGCGATACAAAACCCGGCAGGCATCGACGAACGTATTCTGCTTATCTCGATCGTTTGGTGTGGAATGGGATACTTTTTTCATCGGTTGCTCTGCAACATTGAAAAGACGACTTTGGAACACGCACGCGACGAAATCACATTGGACGACAATGTCATCCGGTTGGTCACAGAGGATGGAACGCAAATCACGCTTCCCCGCGAAGGTCTGCGAGTTCAAGGCGGATATTACGCAGCTGGAAGTGTGACTTACAACATTTGGAATCCCAACGTTTCAAAAGACAAAATCGTGTTGACAGCCAGCATGGAAAACGCCAGAGAACTTGTCGATGCGATTCGACCGGGAGCATGGGATACCGGGTCAGGATGATAATCATCCCTCAGAGCCGCAATTGGTGCGGAAAGTCACCGGAAACGAAAGTAATATTTGATTCTCACCACTAACGTATCATGATATACTTTGACAACAACGCGACGACGGCCATTGCTCCTGAAGTTCGGGACGCAATGCGGCCGTATTTTGAGGAATTGTACTACAATCCGAGTTCGGCTTACCTGATTGCGACGGAAGTGGCCAAGTCGGTCGAAAAGGCACGGGCAACGATTGCGCGGCACATCGGGGCGGCCGGCGCGAGTGAGGTTTTGTTGACATCCTGTGCGACGGAGAGCAACAACCACGTTTTCGCCGGGGTCACGAAGGCCAACCCGAACCGGCGGCATATCATCACGACCGCTGTGGAACACCCGGCCGTCCTCGAAGTCTGCAAAGATCTCGAACGCTCCGGTTATGACGTGACCTGGCTTGGTGTTGACCGTTCCGGACAGTTGAACCTGCGCGAGTATGTGCAAGCCTTGCGGCCGGACACGCTGCTGGTTTCGATCATGCACGCCAACAACGAGACGGGCGTTGTGTTTCCCGTTGCACGGCTTGCGCGCATTGCCAAAGAGACCGATCCGAACATTTTGTTTCATACCGACGCGACACAATCGATGACCAAACTGCCGATTCATCTTTCCGGCGAGATGCGCGGCGTCGATTTCGTGTCATTTTCCGGTCACAAGCTGCATGCACCCAAGGGTGTCGGTGGGCTGTACATCCGACGGGGAACGCCCTGCCGCACGTTTTTGATCGGCGGCCACCAGGAAAGCGGTCGGCGTGGCGGGACGGAGAACGTACCCTACATCATCGGTATGGCACGAGCGTTTGAACTGGCCGAAGAAACGCACAAGGAAGACGTCGCGCGCATGGCGCAGTTGAGAGACAAACTGCAACAAGGCATTCTCGAAAGCGTTCCTTACGTCGAAATCAACGGCGGCAAGACCGAACGCATGCCGAACACGTTGAACGTTGCCTGTCATTACGTCGAGGGGGAAGGCATCCTGTTCCAACTCAGCGACGCGGGCATTTGCGCATCAAGTGGTTCGGCCTGCACGTCCGGGTCGCTTGAACCGTCGCACGTTCTCACCGCGATGCAGGTGCCTTTTACCGCAATGCACGGCTCGCTCCGATTCAGCCTGAGCCGCTATACAACCGAAGCGGAAATAGACTACGTCCTTGTAAAATTCCCCTCGATCATCACCAACTTG
>WRMR01000040.1 GCA_009776995.1 Planctomycetaceae bacterium
ATTGTCCCTTCAAAGAAATTGCCCTCGAAGCCCGCTTTATTGAGTTCTTCCCTCCATCCTAGCTGAATGTTGTTTTCAAAGAACAATGTGTAATCTCCGATAGCCCCTATTTGTCCAAACTCGTGCGTCCATTGCCCTTGTTCAGGAAGTCCCCAAGGAAAAATATTTCGTAAATAGACCTCATGCGAATGTTCCTCGCTAGGGGCCAAAATTATTATGTCATCTTGGGAATTTGGCAATTTTTGCATGCTAACACAAGCTAAAGAAGTAATCATTTCTTCAGTTGTGTGACAGAACAAGGAATAATTTTGAGGCCAATTGATGTATCTCTTGTCATAGGCTAAAGAGGCTTGACTTACATTTTTTACAATCACATTCAAAATGCCATTACTGCCTACAGTAAAAATTGGATTACCCAAGTTCTCCGGTACTTGTTCTTCATTTAATTGCTTCAAAGAAATAGTTATGTTCAACTGACCTGGCACTCCATCTAGTGTTTCGTCAGCCATGACAAAACCCGAAACCCAAAAAACAAAGAACAACCCCAAAACACTACAATTATCCCAAATTTTTGTTTTTAAAAAAAAGTACGACATAGAACGGTAAACTCCAATTCATGAATTATGGTTTGAGTAAATTTAATACCATTGTTTTCCAGGATATGCCCAGTCCATACCTGCAGCAGCATTTGGCATCGGATTTTGTGCCTCATATTCTGCATCAATCTCATCATCCATACCGCTTAAATAAAAAGACGAGTATGTTGTCGAATTATTAAAATTCGTTCCAAACGAATCCTCAAAGCTATTCGGAAGACGATCAGTATCGTTATCATTTATTGATCCACCATATTTATTTTGAAAACGATAAGCGTGCTGTAATTCATGTCGTGCTGTTTTAATAGCACAGTCAATACTCTGATAATCAGACTTTACAAAAGACAAACTAATTTTACCCGCAGGAAAAGAAGTCGCTACTCCAGCAGAATTTGTAAATGTAACTAATGGCGGAGCGGGGTACGCTGGCGAGGAAAACGTCCAATTTCTTGCACCAACAACACCACTGCTCATAGAAATTGTTGCATAGCCACCAGTCAATGGATTGTACGAATAGCTACATAACCCATTGCCAGAAATGGAATTATTATATTCCCATGTGATTCTGACATTATGGATGACTTCTGTTGAGTCAAACTTATGCACGCCTGGTCCACCTTGGTCCTTAGCCCAGAATTTGAACCAAGCTGGGCATGCACCTCCTGTTAACATCTGGTTGCGTGGGAAAAAGACCTTTGCTTTCTGTGACATTTTTATTGATTCAAATGCATGGTTATTTCCATCGCCATCCTTACATTGTACTCGAACATTTCCGTAGATGTCACCAAAATGGTTACCTCTGGCATCTTCAAGTTCCGAAGTCGGGATAACCATACCAGTACCCGCCTTTGAAGTGCCTCCTGTTGTTTGCCAATAATCATAAAATGTACCACTCTTCAAATCCCAAGCCCAATTATTACAATCATTGGATGCAATGGCTTCATAATCAATATTCCGACCTACACAAACCATCCAATCCGTACTGGATGGATATGTCGATGTACTATTGTGATCCTTGAAATGTTTGATCCAAAGACGATAGACTCTAATATTTAGAGTATTTGATGTTGCTGTTGCTCCCTTGTATGTTGCCTTGACATAAACATCTGTGTCAAAATAGTGGTGATTTGGCGATGCACCAGGTGAATTTGCTACTTGATCAGCAACTACGTTTGTTGTTTGAGCGGTTGAACTTTTCACATTCTTAACCTGAGTCCATTCTGTACCATCTGCTTTTTTGAAGAAGAATTCGTATTTGATATTCTCACTATACGAAGTCCAAGAAGGCGTTTTTGCCGTATAGGTTATTTCCCTTTCTTCCATACACTCTGTCAATGGCACAGCACCCGCAGCACCGCCCGCGTTTTCGGGTGTAATCGTCACCCAAAGCAATTTCACTTCCGTCGTCAAATCTGCGGTACTGAACGTTGTGGCCGATGCTGTTTCCGCCATGCCAGCCTCAACCTTGTACTCGCATCCCGTCCCGGATGCAGGAGCCGTCAGCTGCGTACTTGCCGGATTCGTGGTAAATTTCCCTGAAGCCGGCGTCCCCCCGGTAACTCTCCAATACGTTTGGGCATACGCCTCTGGGATGTTCGGTTGACAAACTGCCTGAATTGATACTGTGACTGTTCCATCGGGAACCGTTGCAAAGCAAACTTCCGAGTCGGTGGGGTTTGTTGCGGATATTGAGCCACTTGAGACCTTTATCGATGCCAATTTCATGCGGATAATATTGGCTGTTTTCTTGCTCACGCCACAAAGTGCCGAAATGGTTTTATAATCAGTCCCCGTTGTTGATGCTGCACCAACCGGAACATCTATTGTGTCTTTACCATCACTGCCGCTTGGGGCTCCTTCCCATTTTGGCCATTGACCCTCCGGCCAAGACGCTCCCGTGGGTTGTATAACTGCCTTGAAACCGACAGTTGTATTTGCTTTGACATATATTGTTCCAGTTACCGGTGTAAAACTCCCGGTGCCAATTTTATATTGCAACTCGTTGATTCCGACAATAACAACATTGACGGTTTCGCTTCCGCCACCTGTTGCGATTACTGTTTTCGTGTCCGACGTTGATGATGATGGTGTTGCGCTAAATGTAACGGATTTTGACGCTCCACTTCCGGTGATTCCGGATGTACCACTCCATACCGGCTCTCCTGCTTGCCACGACATAGGCGGGCTGGGCTTGACCGTTGCCCTATAGTTTACAGTCGCGCCTGCTGCAACATACATTGTCGAGGGGGCGGAAACATATTGTCCCGCACTATTCTGGTATTCAATTTTATCGATTCCATAGACAATCACGTTGGCCGTTTTTGAACTCGTTCCACAAGTTGCGATCACTGTTTTTGTGTCGCTTGCCGAAGTGGATAGCGTATTAAATGTAACAGATTTAGTTTCGCCGATTCCTGATGCACCCGCTGTTCCACTCCATGTCGGTGTACCATTTGGCCAAGTTGCGCCGGGTGGATCGATGATTGCTTTAAAGGTTACAGTCGCACCTTTGAGAGCGTACACTGTACCTGTAACAGGCGTAAAATCACCGGTACTGCCAATCCGGTATTCAAGATGATCAATGGTAACGGTTTTAACAACAAGTTTAACGACATTTGATGTTGCAACAGTTCCTGAATCCGTGTCATTGAAACGGTATTTTACTTGAAACTTGATCCAATAGGTTCCCGCCTGTGAATTTCCAACCGTTACCGTTTTGGAATAAGAAGGATTTTTTGTCCAAGAGCTGTCTGCTCCGGGAATGCTGACTCCCGAAGCAACGTTAGTACAGTTGGCATCAGAATAAGCTGTACCACCAGCATATTGCCATCGTATATTTTCGGGTGTTTCCTCTGATCCGCTTGGCGGGGTTCCATTGTACGCTCCCGAAATCGAAAAAGTCGTAGAGGTTCCCACGGCAACTGTCTTTTCAGACGGGGACGCAGTTACCGAAATGGTGTATGCAAAAGCATCTGAACCAATTGCAAAGAAACCAGTAAGCAATATGACCAATCCTGCAAACATGGAAAGAATACGACGCTTCATTGCTAATCTCCTGACGAAAATTTGTTGATATTGAATTCGTGTGTCCATTTAATCGTACAATGTTGGTTCCCGGTTTTTGATAAAATCCGGTACGCCTTTTTTTTGCTCTTCAATCGTTAGCCGGAGCGACTCGTTTGAATCGTAAAACGTTTGCCACGCGAGTTGAACAGTGTCTTTCCATTCAAGCCGCTGCTCCTCGTCCCATTGGTTGAGACGCCATTTCAATGATTTCGCAAGGGTGCTTGCCGATTGATCTTCCGGGGCGGCTTCGGCAATTGAACTTGCCATTTGTAAAAGACCGATGCGGTGCTTCCGTTGGTTTTTGAGGCTTCCATGAAAACCTTGAGCATGATCCAGTTTATGCCAGAGGCTTTTCAACAATTCCATATCGTCCGTGACATTCTCTTCCGGGAAAGCGGGCGCGTTATAGGTTATTGGCTCCATCAGGGGCACTCCCCAATTCTCTTTAACATAAAGTGTTGGCTCTCCATATAGCTGATCGATCATTACCGAGGAAAGTATGGTATTATACCCATAACTCCTATCGATTTTTACCATGTAATTTGCAGGCCCGGAAACGACGAATTGTTTATAAACCCCGCCCCAAAAGTCATATACTCGTGATTTGAGCAAAGGCCGTGTCAGCCCTGTCAACGCCTCTCCATGCCGGCCATACAAAGGAGCGTCGTCGACATCCCCTCGCCATTTTTCATCTGTCGAGTAAACTTCGACTAAATAATCCCGCAGGCGATTGCGACCATCCTGGCCGTCTTTGTTAAAGAAATACATCCCAACTCGAAAAACACCTTCATGCTTGACTTCCAAGAGATACCACAAGTCCGGGCCATCTATTGATAACGGAAACTCTTCACCATGATCGTCCCATTCCGCTTGGCGGCGATAGCCATTATACGGATTCCAAAGTGAGCGGGGATTATCGGTTTTAATCCAGTGAACCCAACGGCGTAACGCATCCTTTTGTCCCGGATGATGTGGCCCTATTGTCGGATAAACACAAAAATACTCACATGAGAAATTGACTGGATGATCAAAAGGCGATGCTGTTCCACATAATAAAGCCCAATCACGTCCATATCTCCCCATCCAATCCCCCTGCGTTTTCCAATCTTCGCCATAATAGGAAGCGTACACATCGGGCAAGGGTTCGGTGAGTGATTCGAGTTTCGTTTGCATGACCTTGAGTTCGGCCATTGTCGGCGGTTTGATCGGGCTGGGATGTGTGGCGAAGTTTTTGTCGGCGACTTGAGATACCGGTTGCTGACTCATGGGATTGCCGGAGCTGGTGCCGCCTGAAAATTTTGCAATCAATGCCATCCGTTCTCCTGGGTCGATGATCGCATAGCCGCCGAGGTAACAACCAAAGGAAAGGCGGCCGTCGGGAAGCGGAACGATGGTTCTGACAAAATGATTGTCTGTTTGCCAATACATGTTCAGATTGTCCGCGCATCGTTCCTTGATCGGATCGAAAACGCCCAAACCTTTTTGACGGGTTCCAAATAAAATCAATCCGGTTGCCGGGGCTTCGGCAAGGCAGGTGATATGGTCTTCCGGCAAAAGCAGTATCCTGTCCTCCATCGGCACCTCTTTCCAATCTTCCGGTGCCCCGCCATACAAGCCCCGCACTTTGTCGGCGTAATCCTGACCGCGTAGATAATTCCACGTCGCACCGTCATTTTTGCTCCAGGCAAGACCCGCGTTTGTGGCAACGTAAATCGTGCCGCCACCGGCAATCAGTATTTGATTAATCAGATCACTCGGCAATCCCGTCCCGCGATGTGTTAGCGGCACCGGGCTACAATTGTCGGGGCCGAAACGATACGGGGCGGTGACGTTTTTTGCCACACGATATTGACCGTTGCCACCACGATTCAGAAAAGAAAGACCATGACATTGCGTACCGACGATCAAATTACCTTGAGCGTCAAACGCCAGCGACGACGCCTGATCTTCCAAAAGGCCATCTTCACGATTGTAATGTTGCCAAGTGTCCGTTTGAGGCGAGTACCTCGTAATCCCGGCACTCGTCGCCATCCAGACATCGCCGTCCACGGGGCAAACTTGAATATCGAAAATTCGTTCACCAAGCGGCCCGTCGACAACATCATAATTTTTCCATGACTCGCCGTTATAAACACAGACACCCTGATTCAGCGTCCCAACCCACAAGCGGCCTTGCCGGTCGATTGCCAGCGCATACACGCAGTCTGCGATCAATCCTGATTCAACACCGAAATTCTCGACCTTCTCCCCAGCCACCCGAAAGACACCTTTGTCTTCCGTTCCAAACCATATCACAGGTTCACCGGTTTTCGTATCTTTGCCGCCGGAAATCATGCAGTTGACGAAAATCCGCTCTTGCGATTGCCGATGCAAGGCTTGTGCGATTTCGACATTCGCCAAGATTTGCCGCCGATGCTGAAGATACCAACTCAACATGCTGTGACAGAACAGCCAAAAAAGCAAAACGGCAAGAACGATGGTCGTTTTGTCAATCTTGATTTTTGTTATGGAAGCCATGTCAGTACCAATTTCACCAATTTTTCATCACTTCAGCATTACTGTTATATCAATTGGAGCAAAATTATTATTGTTCTGATTTCGTAAATGTCGTGATAGCGTATTCCGGAGTTACAAATCAACGAGTGAAGGCAGAGTCCCTTTTCAAGAAAAGGGGCTGATCACGTTTCTCTCATGCGAAACATTCCCCATACGACTGGAGCAGTACATGCCTGCGCACACCGTAAAGCAAACCACAGCGACACCCCAAGTGAGACTCGGCATCATCCCGACGAGCAACCACGCGGAAAGAGCAATTTTCAAAGTTCACAACAGCGATTTGGAACAATCAATTGTCGAGTAGGCCAACGCCAATTGTGGGGACAGTGGCAAGGGCGACCAAAAGAAAAGCGGCAAAAAATAACCGTAGTACTTGCCATCCGCGTTGGGACGACAATACCCTTGCCACTGGCATCTGAATTGTGATACCTTCGATGCTCATCATTGCTGTGAATCCACACATAACTACCACTAATTTTTTTAATTTTACTAAACTAATAATCTTTGTCAAGCTATTTAAAAGAAAATATTTTGAGAATGTTGATAATGTTGTAAATGATTCATTAGCCATAACTTACGGTCTTTCTTTGGTTGGACGTAAGCGGCTGCGCCGCGATGCGGGCAGATCAGCTTTTCGAGCCGCTTCCGTCCAACCAAAATTTTCTCACTGGTTCGGCGGTGACGATTTTTCCAATAATATGGCAAAAACTCGCCTCACAAAGAGAAAAATCGAAAATTGTAACATTTCAGCCGAATAACTGGCGGTAATTTGGGTAGTTTCAAAAAACTCCCAAATTATGCATAGTCTCCATTTTTTCGCTACCTGTAATGCGTAATTTGTGTAGTTTCAAGCAATTGAAAGCAAGAAAAATTCGGCTGAAATGTTACAGCAGATGCTGTTTTCGCAATAATGTATGATGCTTTTTTGCGAAAAATATCATACTTTTATCAAAAACCATACCGCAATCCCACTGAAATACGAACGCTCGCTAAAATACGAGATTTCATATTCGTTGTCAAGACCAAATTGTTGACACGTTAGAACTGCTCAATGCCCCGGACGGATTTCGTACCACAGTGTCTTGCATTCCGGTCCGACGCGGAGTGGTTCGTTCTCGAAACGCAACGGCGGGTCCGAACGCCTGTTGCCGGCCTCGTCGAGCGGATAAACCAGCCAGACGCCTGCCGGTAACGTCAATTCGAGCGGAATGCCCTCACAAAGCACGGGCACGTCGCCCCATTTGTCCGCGAGCGTGTAAGCGTCGTCCGGTTCCCAGGGCGATGCTATCGGTACTCCGATCAGCGATTCTGCTCGCGGTTTCGGCTCGCCGTTGCTATTGTGCATCGTCCCGGTTGCGGTGAGCAGATAGCCGCCGCTATCTAACTTGAGCAGTGAAATCGTCGCAAAATCCAGTGCCGTTTTGCCCGGCTTCATGCGAATCTTTCCACCGAAGTCAAACTCGCGGTCTCGCACAAAACCGGTGAACAACTTGACTTCCGGTGCATCGACCGTGAAATAACCAGCGTTTTCCTGGTCCATGTTCCAATAGAGTTCCTCTGTGCGGGAAGCATAAATTCGCGGATCTGCCTTCGGAGCTAGAGTGTAGGGAGAAATGGGACTGGGCTCCCTCGACCTCATCAAAGCTGTTGCTTCATTGAGTGCGACATCAAACGAGCGTCCCAATGCCGAAAAATTGAGTGCGTGGGGCGATAATTTTTGCGTGAGAATTGCGATTTCACTGTTCTCGGAAAGAAAACGCACGTGAATACTATTGGCTGGTTTCACCAACCCCCTCGCAAACATCGCGGCACAGGCGGGCGAGTGAACCAACTGCAAGGCATGGACGTTCATGTCGAAGTAGCCGGTCAGTTTCACCGGTTCGGTGTCAACTTTATGCGCGTAAGTGTATTGGAAAATGCCGTTCCAACGCTGGAAACGCCCGAACGCGGCGATCATCGGCAAGCCTTCGCCGCTGTATTGGTTCGGGTACGGATGGTTGTACTCGCTGATCGTGTAGGGCATTCCCGCAACCCGTGCGGTGGCCAGCGGGCCGAAAATTTCCTTGTCGGCGGAGTTGGCCAGCGAACGGTTGCGAACGTACCAATCGACGCTGTCCCACGACTTGTTCGGCCAGCTCGGATGGTTCCAATAGGCATGGTTGTCGCAATAATCCAGCGCGGCCTGCACGTGCGTTGAACCGTAATTGAGCTGCGTTCCGCTGATCGGCACCTTGACGCCGAGTTCGTCCTTGAGCCAGCGGTACATGCCGATCCAGTAGTTCCGCTCAATATCGACCAGAAACGCAACCCAATCCTTCGTCACGCCCGGCATTCGTTCCGCTTCGCTGCGTTTCAGGCAGGGGATCGTGCCGTCTTCGAGCCGGCAATCCTCCGGGAAGCCGAAATTGCCGCCGGGCTTGAGTGTTACGTCGTCCAGTTCATACCAGCCGACCGTCAAGCCCGTGATGCAGAACCGCGTCGCGTCATCGGTATCCGTCCCCAGAAATTGGAACGTGAAGGTCTGCCAGTCCTCCGTCAGATTCAATTGTGTTCCCACGCCGAGGACCGACCAGGGTTCGTGATCCATCGAAACGCTCGTGTAAACCCGATTCGGACGATCCGACCGAATACGGAACGAAAGCGTGTAGGGCTTGCCTTTTTCCACCGTAAATTGGCGAAAACCAATCTGCGGAACGTAGGAAACGCCGCCCATTTTTCTGACGTTCATGCGAAGTATCCCGTCACGAACAGTCGCGTCGCAATCGACAATGTCATCGACCTGCCAGTACCAGGTTCTGCCGTCAATGTCAAACGGCGTCTCGAAATCACCGCCCTTGAGAATCTCTCCGCCAAACGGTTCGTTGACAACCGCCCAGGCTTTGTTGAGTGCGTCTGTTGAATCATACTTTGCCGCAAGCCACTCATTCCACTGCCGCCGCAACTCCGCTTGGTACGGGTCCGGCAGATTGTCGAGCGACAAGTTGCTCCAGACATTCATCCAGACCAGCATAATCGAATCCTCATTGCTGATTTCGACCATCGCAACGGCGGGTTCCTCCGTGTAAGCCAGCTTCGTATAGGGATTCACGTGCGTCAGCAACATCCGGGCGTATTCTTTTTGCTTTTCGATCATCGGCGGATAAAAGTTGCCGACGCCTTTGTCGTACTCCGGCCGCTGATCTTTGTGCGGGAAACCGTCACGGTCGTCCAGCCATCGCGCGACGTGCAGGTTGATATTGACGTAAATCCCCTGTGTTTTCAGGCAGTAAATCAGGTAATCGAGTTGATCAGCACGCTGAGGGTCGAAATCAGTATGATTTTTCGGATTCCAGCCGCCGAAAATATCCCAGGCGTCCATCCAATGCAGCCGAACACAATTGTACCCGAACTTGGCCAGCCGGGCGGCAATCCGCTCGGACTCCTCGTGCGTCGGAAAGTTGGCCGCACCGGAAAGATTGGTCCCCCAAAAACGAATTTCTCCGGCGCCGTTGACGAACCTGTCTTCGGCACAACGGATAAACCCGTGCTTCCCCGCCGGGGCGTCGAGATACTTTGCGAAATTCGTCGCGTTGTCCGGGGCTTCGTAGGAAACGACAAACGGAAAAAAAGGCGAGGCGTCCTGGGAATACCCCGCGATAGGAAAACAACACAGAATGAGTAATGCGATTGTGAACGCACATTTACCGACGGACATCATACACCTCCCGATGAGATTTTGGTTTTGAAAACGCGGAGACAAGACTTGCAATTATACAGGAATCATTTGCGCTATGTTACACCCACTCCGGCGCAAACGCAGAGCCGCAATCGTGTCAGAACAATCGTAATCAGAGCCGCAATCGGAAGATTGTAAAAAACGCATTTTTTCGCCTTGCCAGAGTGTTCAGAGTTTGGTATCATTCGCAGGTTTCAACCAAAAGGAGAGATGCCATAATGATGACCCATGTTTACAGAAACGCGCTGGTTTTCAGTGTGATTGCCATCGGCATGACCGCAACGTTTGGTATGGCGGACGACGGCGACTCGGAAAAATACGTGTTTCGCTACAAGTTTCAGCCGGGCGAAGTACTCCAGTGGGAAGTGACCGCCCAAGTCAGCCAGTTGACAACCTTTGGTTCCAACCGCGACAACAGCGAGACGCTCAGCATCACGACCAAGAATTGGAAAGTCCTCGATGTTGACGCCAATGGCACGGCCATTCTCGAATACCGCTTTCCCGACGTCAGCATGAGCAGCCGGTCGTCGTCGGAAGGCATTGATCGGAAATACGACAGCAAGACGGATACCAAACCGCCGGTCGAGTTTCTCGACGTGGCCGAGCTGGTTAACGAACCGATTGCGCATTTCACAATCAATACCAAGGGCGAAATCCTCAAGCGGACACAAAAAGCGAAAGTGGCCGCGACCATGCAATTTGCGGAAACGGCGGAAGAAAACCGCATCACAATCCCCATGCCGGAACATGCCATCAGCGTGGGTGACGCCTGGGACTACGCACGCGAGATCAGTATTCCGCAACCGAACGGGACAGTCAAAAAAGTGTCCGTCCGCGAACGTTACAAGTTGGAAAAGGTGCAAAACGGTGTTGCGACGTTTGATTTCAAAACTCACATCATCACGCCGCTTCACGACGACAAAGACACCGACTGGGCTTTGCGGACGAAAATACGGAACGGCAAAATCCAATTCGACATGATCGAAGGACGGTCGATTTCACAACAATATGACGTGAAAAAAACCGTCATGGGCATCTTTCACGGCGGTCATGGCAGTGCAAGCTACCAATCGCGCTTTGTCGAAAAAAATCTCCGCAACGAACCGGAAAAAGTGTCCATGGAAAACAGAAACGCAACAAAATGATCGGGATCATCCCGACTTAACGTTGCGTTTCATTCCGGATTCTCTACGACTCGCACAAAAATAAGTTATCCAACCAGAGCCGCAAGAGTTATCAAGCGGAATAACCGCTCCGTTACCGTCGCGGCTCTGATTTACCGAACAACTTATTTTGGCGTGAGTCCTTAGTTGTTACCGCCTGCGCGGTTACCACGATTACCACCACCGCCTGCACCGCGGTTGCCGGCACCGGCTCCGCCGCCCGGAGCGTTTCCGCCACGGTTACCGGCTCCGCCGCCCGGAGCATTGGCTCCCGCTCCGGCAGGACGCTGAGGTCGCAGAAATTCGGGAACGTCTTTCATGAGTTCTTCAGCTTTGGCCTTCTGGGCGTCGGTCAAAGCGGCTTTCACAGCGGCAAAAAATTCCCCGCTGATTTTCTGCGTGGCTTCACGACGGGCAGTGCGTTCTTCCTGGGTTTGTTGGGGTGCATTGGGACCACCAGCGGCCGGGCCTAAAGCACGTGTGGCTTCCGCTCGTTTGTCAATGGCTTCCTGAACCTTTTTCTTCTGATCGTCGGTCAGATTCAAGGCGCGAAGCGAGTCAACGGTAATCGCGTTGCCTGCTCCACCGGCAAATCCCGCACCACCACCGGCACCCGGACCACCAGCGGCAGGTGCGGGAGGATTCAAACCGCCTGTGCGCTGGAAGACCATTGCGTCATACTTTTCCACCTGCTCTTTGGACAAGATGGATTCAAGATTCTTGCGGGTTTCCGCCGCAATTTTTTGTGTACGCTCTCGAGCCGCTGCTTGCGCTGCCGGGTCGGGAGTTGCGGGCGCACCGCCACCTGTTCGGGCGGGGGCGGGGTTGGCTTCACGGATGGCCCGGGTCGCATCCTGGTATTTTTGCCACTGATCATCCGTAACACCAAGTGCTGTCCGGGCGTCGGCAATTCCAAGAATACCGGCCTGCAAGCCCCCCTGGAAATTCTGACCGGCTTGAGGTCCCTGGCCGCCTTGACGACCTTGACCAGCCTGACGACCCTGACCACCTTGTTGGGCCAAGACCATGGATGCGGTGGCAACCAGTGCCAAAACCGCAAAACTTGTGAGAAACATTCTTTTTGTCATACAATTCTCTCCTGGACTCAATTGTTGAAAGGTTACCTGTTGTTAAACAATAGGTGACAAACGAAAACTTGGTTGAATGTGGACTTGGAATTAACCCGGAAATTGACGGCCGCCGCCAGCACCGCCACGTTGCTGACGTTGTTCGCGGTTCGGGTTCGTGCCGGGCGCGCCCTCACCAGGTCGGAAGTTATTGAGGTTTCCACCGGGACGGTTACCACCCTGGCCGGGTGCGGGACGTTGCAGGTATTGCGGCACATCCTTCATGAGTTCTTCCGCTTTCGCTTTCTGGGCGTCGGTCAAAGTGCCTTTCACTGCGGCATAGAACTCGCCACGGGCTTTCTGACCGGCTTCCTGCATCCGCGCACCAAAGGCCTGGCGTTCTTCCTGCGTCATGTTTTGGAAGTCTGGCATACCGCCTTGGGGACGCATGGCTTCCATCATTTTGTCCTGGGCTTCCTGGACCTTTTTCTTCTGATCTTCAGTCAGATTCAAGGCGCGAAGCGACTCGACACCGACCATGCCACCCATGCCGAATCCCATGCTGCCAGGCCCACCTGCAGTTTGTGCGGGAGGATTCAAGCCGCCGCTGCTCTGGAAGACCATCACATCCATCTTTGTCACCTGATCGGCGGAAAGAATGGATTCGAGATTCTTCCGGCCTTCCGCCTGGATTTTTTGCATTTGCTCACGCATTTGCGCCATATCCGGAGCCTGACCCTGCTGGGGGCGCGGCATGTTGGCAAACAAAGCCTGACCGGCTTCCTGAAGTTTTTCCATTTGGTCTTGCGTAATACCAAGTGCCGTTCGGGCTTCTTCATTGAACAGAACACCCATAGCAGTTCCACCCATCATCATGCCGCCACCTGGACCTCCCGGTCCACCTGGGCCGCCCTGACCACCCTGTCCGCCTGGGCGACCTTGGCCCCCTCCGGGTTGAGCCATCACCATTGTCGCTGTCGCAATCAGTGCCAGCACGGCAAAGCTTGCAAGAAACATTCTCTTTCTCATGGAATTTCTCCTTTTTTCGATTGTTGAAACGTCAATTATTGTGTTTTGGAATATGGCACACTGTCTTTATAACAGACACCAATTATAATGTAACAAATGATAGTATGTTTCTGTTTCGCATAAAATAAAAAAATGGGGGGGAAAATCACAAATCACCTCAAAATGAACCGAAACTATCTGGAATCCCATCGATATTTTTGATATGCACAATGGCTTTCACAAAAAAACATGGTACATATAAATGATCTGGAATACCGTACATGGTTTATTTCTTGCCGGCGATTGTCGCCAAAAAATTCCGGTATGCGTCCAGGCATGACGCCGTGCCGCAGGGTGTCGGATAAACAGCGGTCGCGCAAGCGGTACAAAGCCAGTCGAGCGGTAATCCGATGGCACGCGACGCGGCCTCCTTCGTAAGAAAGTTGACCGAATCGGCACCAAATTCAGCAGCCATCGCTGCGAGCATATCTTCCGAAAACGTCATGGTTTGTACCATTTCAAGCGTGCCGGGTGTGTGTGGATCAGGCAGACTGTACCTGTGATAAAAATTCGTTGCGTAAATCTCGTCGAACGTTGACATGTCAACGCCATAAAAACAAGGGGCAATAATCGGCGGACAGGCGACACGAACGTGTATCTCTTTGGCCAGCCCGATCTTGCGGATACGCTCGATCAGCACACGCATTGTCGTCGAACGGACGATCGAATCCTCGACGAGAAAAACCCGTTTGCCTTCAAGAACTTCAGTCAGCGGCGTGTATTTGGTTTCCGCTTTGCGTCGCCGGTACTCGCCGCCTTCAATAAATGTACGACCGCTGTAGCGATTGCGAATCAGTCCTTCAAGGCAAGGAACCCCCAGTGAGTAGGCCATGCCGTCAGCAGCGGCCTTACTTGTGTCAGGTACTGGTACAACAATCGAATCAGGTCCGATTTCGACCGTTTCCTGAACGGCCAGCTCTTCGCCGAGACGTTTTCGTGCCATGTAAACGCTGTGACCATCAAGAGTACTGGCGACATTGGCAAAATATGCCCATTCAAAAAAACAGTGTGCCGGGTCATTGCTCTCGGCAAAACGCTCGAAACGAACACCTTTTTCCGAAACGAGAATCATCGTGCCCGGCTCGACTTCTTGAATATTATCTGCCGAAAAACCGAGATTGAACAGTGCGACACTTTCGCTGGCCGCCGCAAATAGCCTGCCTTGACGGGCAAAGCAAAGCGGCTTGATGCCTTTCGGGTCACGGGCAACGACCATTTCGCCTTGGGCGTTGAGCATGACCAGCGAATATGCCCCATCCGCTTTGTTGGCGATTTGTCGGAAAACATCAAGCAAATCCGGTTCTTTTTGTACGGAAAGCATGTAACTGATTTCATGCAGGAGAATTTCCGCGTCGGTTTGCTGAGAAATGTGTACCGATTCGTCCCGTGTCAATTCGGCCATCAGTTCGTCATAGTTGGCCATTTGCCCGTTGAAAGCGAAACTGAACCATTTATGCTTCCGAAAATGATACCGTTCCATCGGCTGGGCGTAACGCACATCATTTTGATTGTTGGTTGCATAGCGAACGTGTCCGATGGCTGCATTGCCGGTCAATTTGTCCATCAGACCATGAAATTTCGGACGGTGACTCAGGTGGAAAACCTCGGTGACCGTTCCAACTTCCTTGTGCGTCGATAGCACGTCTTCGCGGCCTTTGGCGTAGGTCGTCATACCTGCCGCCGACTGTCCACGATTCTGCAAGTCCAGCAACATTCTTGGAATAAGACGCGCCGCCTCGTTGGGTTCTTGGAATGGGATGGGGGTCTCGTCATTTTGCGTAGAGTGATTCACAAAACAATAAACCGCCGCAACACCACACTCTTCTCGCGGGAAATTCATGCCTGACTCCACAAAACTCATTGGCAGCCCATTGATCTCTTGAAAATAGTATTTTGAACTCACACAAAAAAAGTAATTCGATCAATCAGAGACGCGACGGTCACGGAGCGGTCATTCCGCTCGATAACTCTCGCGGCTCTGATTGAAATGTTTACGTTAATTTTTGCGCGATTCATGAATTGCGTGCCATTCATTCGATTTTGACAATCGTGACTTGCAAATGCCCAAGTAGTGGCAAGGTTTTGGCAACCAGTGCGGGCAGCGACTCGTCGGCCAGGTTCGAACGGGCCAACAGGATGCGCGATGCGTCCGCACCGCCCTGACCGATCGTGGCGTCAAAGGGGTGCCAGTGTCCGTCGAGGAACAGTTCCGTCCAAAAATGCGGGACGAACACCCCTTCGTTGGTATTCGTATCGGTGTAAACCAGCCCGACCACAACGCGGGACGGGATATTTTTCGCACGGGCAATCGCCGCAAGCAACACGGCATAACCGGCACTGTCACCTTGTAAGGTTTCCGCGACTTCCGCTGCCGACGCAAATGAATGCTGATAACTGACCTGTTGCAGTTTTCGTGAAACAAAACGCTCCAATTCAGCCGCCATTTCCCACGAACGATTGTTGCTTTCGGTTGCCTCGGCGGCGAGTC
>WRMR01000041.1 GCA_009776995.1 Planctomycetaceae bacterium
GTGTTAGCCGACTGCATTTTGACGCCGACTTTCCCGGAACAGGAATTTGCCGTCGAAAAAGACCTGACGCTCGGTGCCATTATGCGCCGGCGTGACAACCCGAATTCGGAACTGTTCGACTTTTTCGCCGAATCGCTGCCGATTGCGACGTCCTATCATCTTGTGCCCGTCGGCACGCTCGAATCAGTCGGCAAAATGACAGCCGCTGACCTGTCGCTTTATCACAAACAGTATTTTCAGCCGGACAATATTCTGCTGACCGTATTTGGCGACATTAACCCGCAGGACGCGGTGGTCGTACTCGATGATGCGTTCGGCGGTCTGCCGACGGGCACGGCCTCGGGCGTTTCCTTTGAACGCAACAACATCATCCTCAATTCGATCACACGGCACAAGCAGTCCGGCAAACCGACCGGACTGGCCATGATCGGTTACCCGATCACGTCGATTCGTGATATGAAGGAAACCGCCGTGTTGACGGTTCTCAACGCGATCATGTCCGGTTACGGTTACCCCGGCGGCTGGTTGCACACCGAACTGCGCGGTGAAGGGCTGGTCTATTCCGTACAGGCCGAACTGCTGACCGGCCCGGCACCGGGCTACTTTATCATTTACGCCCAGACGAAACCGGAAACGATTGCGGAAGTCATCCGGCGGATTGACACCAATGTCGAAAAAGCCAAACGCGGTGACATCACCACTGACGAATTCATCACGGCCAAACAACGCATCATTGCGATGCACGCCCAGCAGAACACGACCATCGGCGAGCAATCACTCAAGGCGGGGCTGGATGAGATTTACGGCCTCGGCTATGATTTCGACAAAACGTTCGATGGCCGGATCAACGCTGTGACGCTTGAGGAAGTGTGCGCTGCGGCGAGAAAGTATTTCAATTATCGCATTCAGGTCACGCTTTCGCCCGACCGGGAAAGCCGGGAATAAAGCATCGTGACCTCTCTGCCCCGGCTTCTGCTTGATGGCGGTTTTGTGGGGATTTCAGCCCTTTCGGCTCTGGTGAGGCGGCTCACTGGGATCAAACGGAAATTGGAGATTGGCATGACACCTCCCCGCACAACCCGTGAAATTCGTATCGGCGATGTTGTCATCGGTGGGTCGCAGCCTGTGTTGTTGCAGAGTATGTGCGCGACGAAGACCACCGACGTGGCGGCGACCGCACAAATGGCAACCGTACTGGCCGAAGCGGGGGCGGGGTTGGTGCGTGTGGCGGTCGATACGAAACGCGACGCGGAAGCACTTCGTGAAATCGCGGCGCAAACTCCGGCGCGACTGTCCGTCGATTTACACGAGAATCACAAATTGGCCGGACTTGTCGCACCCTTCGTCAAAAAAATCCGCTATAACCCCGGCCACTTGCACCACATCGACCCGAATATTTCCTGGCAGGATAAGGTCAAACGTATCGCGGATGTCGCGGGCGAACACGGCTGTGCCTTGCGCATCGGCGTCAATTGCGGCTCGCTTGACCCGGCCAAAGCATCACTCGACGACGGCGGCATCGACACCATGCCGCTATTGATCAGCACGCTCGAACACGCCGAATTTCTCGACTCGCTCGGATTCGTCAACTCTTGCGTGTCGCTCAAGTCGTCCGCCCCGCTCATGGTAATTCGGGCGAATCGTGAGTTTGCTCGCCGCCGCCCGGACGTGCCAATCCATCTTGGCCTGACCGAAGCCGGGATGCCGCCCGAGGCGGTGCTCAAATCGCGCGCGGCCCTTGAGCCGCTGTTGGCAACGGGGATCGGTGACACGTTGCGGGTTTCGCTGACCGTGCCGAACGACCGCAAGACGGAGGAAATCGAAGCGGGGCGGCAGATTCTCGCCAACGTGGCCGCCGGGGACATCATGACGCCCGAGCGGTTGCAACTGCCGCGACTGAACATCATCAGTTGTCCGAGTTGCGCCCGGGTGGAAAACGGTGCCTTTGTCGAACTGGCCGAAACGATCCGTGAGGCAACGCGTTTCGCTACGGATTTCCCGGTCAACATCGCTGTCATGGGTTGCCGCGTCAACGGCCCCGGCGAAACGGACAAGGCCGACCTGGGCATCTGGTGCGGGGCAACCCAGGCCAACCTGAAACGCGGCGAAACGCTCCTCGGCGCGTTCGATTACGACCAAATCGTTCCAAAATTGCTCGAAGAATTGCAACGGTTGATGAAGTAACACGCTAATCACCAGAGCCGTAATCATCAAAGCCGATCTTAAAGGTCACCTCTGAAAAAGGTCATTTTTTGTCAAGCGTTGGTTTTATCGCCCCTTTTTTTGTAATATTCCGTGAGGGGAAGGTTTTTACGGTGTTTTTTCCTTTTCAACCCTCACATTTTGCCTCGACAACGCCTTTGAAATCACGTCGGCGCGCACGTTTCCCCTTGCTTTGCCGGTTGCGGGAACTTCGCATCCGGCTTTCCAGGCATTTCTAAAATATGGTAACATTGGACTATCACACATACTACTCTTGGCGCAACAAAAAAAGTCGTGGACAAGGACAGTCGATCTCCAGGCTTTGAACTATCGCACGTACAATGCCTATGTCAAGATTTTCCACCCCTTGCTCTTTGTCCAAAGGACAAAATTTGATCAATACCCAATTGAAACAGCCGTTATTGTAACAACAGGTACACTGCAAATCAAAAGCAATACCGCGACTCCCTCCATGATACAAGAGTCCATCCCAATTTCTTCCAGAGAATGATTCGGTGGATTTTATAAATCGGGGAACTATCACTCTGCGTACAGTCATGAAAAAATCAAACCGTAAAGCTTCTTGACGACTCATCGACCAGCGAAAATCGCTTGATTCCACCCCGAAAGTTTCAAGACGTAATTGTGACAACGTCAAAAAGTTTTTTTCCGGACATACCTTCGATGCCAATTCCAGAAATGGATCCGGTTCTGGTTGTGAAGTCAGACTAAGAGTAAGTCTTCAAATAGCCTTTTGACAGGAAATTTACGGTATAACCTGATATTGCATTGAGTGATGAAACCATGTTACGCTTCCGTTTTTGAGGCATCACAACCCTTATCAACGAAAGGCGTAACATGAAAATCACCCGCGATTATCGCATGGAACTGACCGAAAAGCAATGGCAAATCATCAAAAACTTCATTCCGAAACAGAAAAAAGGCCGCAAACCCATTGACCGCCGACGCATCATCAATGCGTTGTTTTATTTGGTGCGAACAGGCTGTCAGTGGCGAAATTTACCGAAATGTTTTCCGAAGTGGAAAACGGTATATACAGTATTTTGGCGTTGGCGAAACGACGGCGTTTGGCAAAACATTCACGATGCCTTGTGTCGTTTGGTGCGGAAAATCAAGGGTAAAAAGCCGACTCCCTCGGCAGGCATCCTCGACAGTCAGTCGGCGGATACCACGGAGGTCGGCGGCCCGGAACGCGGTTACGATGCCGCAAAAAACGTCAAGGGACGCAAGCGGCACATCATGGTGGACACGCTGGGATTGATCATGGCGATTGTCATTCACGCGGCAAACATCCAGGATTACGATGGTGCAAAGCTCGTATTTCAGGCACTTGGCGAACGTTTCAAACGTTTGCTGGTGGTTTTCGCCGACAGTGCCTACGGCAAAATGGGCTTGCCGGATTGGGTGAAGCAAACGTTGGGTTTGATTTTGCAAACGGTGCTGCGACCGGTCGGCGTGAAAGGTTTCGTGATTTTGCCGAAACGCTGGATCGTCGAACGCACATTCGCATGGATCGGCAAGTACCGCCGACACTCCAAAGATTACGAACGAAACCCCGAATCAAGCAAAGCAATGATACACATCGCCATGACAAACCGGATGCTCAACTACCTCCAATATCGGAAAATTCACTTTTGAAGACTTACTCTAAAACAGGAATTTTTCGACAAAAATCAAATTTTGGGCCATTCCAACGGCGGCCGAGCCGTGACCGCCCCACTTTAACTCACAACTCACCCCTCGCCACTCACAAACGGTCCAACTCGCCAACATCGCGTTGCTACGGCGACGACTTGCGCCAAGCAAAAACACAAAAAAATTCCATGATCGTGATCGTTTGCAAAAAACCTGAGTTTTGCGGAGTTATATTTCAAAACCGACTCTGATTTTCGTCACATCTTGCGGCTCGTACCGGCTTTTGGTATTATGGCGACATGGTTACCGATCAAGAAACAGCGTAATCATCGTATCTGAGGTATTTCCCATGAGCAATCCTTTTGCGTACTATGAAGAGAGTCTGCCCGTGCGGCAGGCGGAAATCGGGTTTGACGAATCCGCAGACACGGGCGAGGGAACATCGCACGAGCCGCGCGTGCCGATTGTGTTGCCTTTGAAACGCGGTCTGTTCGGCGGCCATGTCATCCTGGAGGCAACCCGTGACCAATGCGAAATCTCCGGCGATGTACTGGCGGAACCGATGGTCATTTTGCGAGAGGAAGCCATCGAACAAATGCGGGTGAAAAGCAATAAACTGGTTGTGTACACAAGCGACGGGCGCAAATCTTCGTTTCGTTGCCGCCGGGACAAACACCGGGAACTGTCGCTGGCACGCCTGGAAACCTGGCGTCGCCAGCGTTGGCATGATGCTGCCGGAATGGCTTACCAATCCGTGTCCGAACTCCTGAAAAAGAATGTCATCCGCCCCGTGTTGCGTGATATGATTGCCCTGACGATTTTGCATGTGCTGTTCATGATGTTCTGTCTTTTGATGTCGCTGGGCCAATTGGGGCAAAATGAGATGATTGTGTTCCTTCTCGTAGCGGTTCTCATTTACGCCATTCCGCCTACGGTCACCTTTGCGCTTGCTCTGGCACTTGGGATGCGGCAGATTTGGGCGGTTTATGCCACCCTGGCACTCTCGTTAGTGCCGCTGGGTCTGGGATGTCTCGTGCTTGCTGCTTTACTGAGACCTGACCGAATCTACTGGGCTAATCCGACAGGATTATTCATCGTTATCGTGGGAGTGATGATCCTGCTTCCCGCGACAGTGATCTGCAACTGCATTCGTGCTATCGTCCGTTACCATTCGCTCAAGGCTGTGATGGAACACGAACGTCATGAGCAATCATTTCAATCATCCGGGCGACTGTTTGATCAGAACAACCGAATCACGATTGATTTGAAGTAGATGAGTTGAGGCAGGGCAAGCACACCCTAAACCGTCACCCCGGAAATTTTACTGTTCTTCATCTTGCTCTTCATCCTCCTCTTGATGCTCTTCGTTCTTTTTACGCTCTTTTTCCGCATCCTGCCTGTTTTTCGAGATGGCGTACAGCACTTCACCGCCGTAAGCCTCAAGAGCCGCTTCCAGGGGCACGATGGGAATTTCGGTTTCCTCCGGGTAGTTTTCTTTCAGGTATTGTTGCAACTGTTCCAATTCGATTTTTTGCTCGATTTGCAACTCGATACTTTCCATGGAAAGATCAGCCGCAGGCGTCAGCCGCGTTTGTTTTGTTTCGTAAACCATGGTAACAGCTCCTGAGGATTGGTTGTGACGGTCAGGCTTTCACCGGAAAAATTTCGTCCAAAAACAACGTGGCGGCAATCTCACAGAGACCACTTTGCCTTCTCTATCGTATCGACGGGATACTCACACCTACCCGGCTTCTTGCTATTCGTTATTCAATGCTGGGGAACCCCTTCAATAATCAGTTTTTTGCACCTGTCCCACAGATCACGGGGGTATTGATAAAAATCTTGTTTTGGGCAAAAATCCATCAAATCGATCAAGGTATCACGATCTCCGGCAAGATTGGCGGCATCCGCCAGTTCACGAATCACAATCATTGAAGCGGGAACGGTGGAAATGTAGCCGGTGTTTCCACCTCTTGCGATTGCCTCTTCATCCGGTAAATAATTTTGATTCAAGTGCTTTTTCAGATTGTCCTGGAGTAACTGAAACACTGCACGAGTCAGTGGCTTGCCGCGTTCGTCGTCACTGTCCACAGATAAAAGCATCCTTATGCCTTCCAGCATTACCAGTTCTTTGATGAAATACCTGTTATCCCGTCGAATGGGATCAGGTTTCGTGGCGCGGACGTATTCGATTCCCTGACAAACCAAGTCTTTGGCCAGTTCCTTGTCCTGCTTTTCCTGCAAAACCAACCCGGCAGCATAATAAAGTGCCTGGGCTAAAGCAAGCGCGGGTGCCGGTTCAACAACGTAGCCCGGTCCTGATAACTGGGGGTTTTGCGCGATTTCAATGAGATACTCCACAGTTACACCGAAATCAAACTCACGAAAACCCGGCAATTCGTTTTCTTTGGCCTGACGGACAAGATGGTCGAGCGTCACGAGTCCCATCAAGTGCCAGGGACCTTTCATCAAATCCCGGATTTCCAGGAGATGTTCCGTGTCACCGTGTTTGATGCACTCGTCAGCAATGGAACAGAGAAGGTAGCAAAAGAACACCGGGCTGGTGGACGTTTTTTTCGTGAAGCGAATTGCGTCGTCATAAAAACTGTTGTTGGCAAGTCCCAGAATGGCACCCGTCTCGTCCATGATGAGATCCGTTTGAGAACCGGAAAGGATTGGAAAAAGAAATGGTGCAAAGCGATCGGCTTCTTCTTTGGAAAATGGGAACGGGGAACGTGAACCGTAGCTTTTTGTTGCGACCGCCGTTCGATCTTCTTCCGGTTCATAAAGAAGATAAATGCTGCGGGCGGCGTCTTTTTCACCCAACTCCGCCAACACATCGGCAAACGGAATCCAAACTTGCCGGTAAATATTATTGGGATTTTCGATACGGTCTCTCGCATGATGTCTTTCCATCATGTCAAAGACATTGTCTTTCGCAAATTCCGGATCACCGATGACTTTCAAGAGTTGGGAACAATAGTACATGCGCGAAAAAACGAGTTGATCCACAAGCGGCCGCGTGTCATCCAGTTGTGCCAGAGTCTCTTTGGCGATGAGGAAATTCTTTTTGAGTTGCTCCACATTTGGTTTTTTCTCTTCGTCCCGATTTCCCCACCTCCAATAATAATAATTGGGGCGATACCCGTCACGGATATAATAAGCGGCTTTTTGGTTATCCATGGATTCCGGAAAATGGATGAAGAGCACGGAAAGTGCGAGATCAAGCAATGCTTCGACTTTTTTCAGCGGATAACCGGGCTGCAATTTCAGCATTTCGGTTGCCTTGTCCGTATATTCCGCAGCCGTGGCCGTGTCGATTCTTAGGGAACTTCGTTTCGCAATATGTGTGAGGACCAAACCCTTTTCGACAGGCGATTGCATTTGTTCCAGTTTCTTTTCCGCCCAGGCGATTCGTGATTTCAACTGTTCGGCACCCAGCGAATGGTCGCCGAAATCGTCCAGTGTCCTGATGATGACGTGGCTGCGGATGCCGTCCGCATGATCGCTTCCGGCCACAGCGGCGATTTCAAACGCCATATCGGCCGCATACGTTTCGCGGTAATCACACAGCACATTGGCGATCCTGGTGATTGCTGTGTTGCGATCCTTCCCTTCCCGGATGAGCTGAGCGGTACGCACCGCCTTCCGGAGCATTTTATCCGGTGCCACGCTTTTGTGGGCCACCCGGCATTGTTCGTTGCAAATTTCGATCAAAACGCGATGCCGTTCGCTTTCATTGCGGATCAATAACGCCGTCCTGGCCGCAGCGTCGCTTTGGTGATTCGCCATTTGCTTTTGATACAACTGCCGCAATTCCGCGTCAGACGGTCTGGCAACAGGCAGTTCTGCTGTTTTTTCTGCGGAATTTGACGTCTCTGATGTTGTCTCGCTCCGACGCACACAGGAAACATGAGTCATCGCAAGAAAAACAATGACGAGTGTTATAACAGGGAAACGCATTGCAACTGTCCTTTCCGAAAAACCATTGATATTGGCAAAGCCCGGGCCTCTGGCTGACTATTATACCATTCCTTAAACTTGGGTCGCAAGAGGGAGGAAATCTGTGCAGAAACACCGAACTGCGTGTCCACTTTGCCTGTCAAACTTCACCTGTCCAGCAATTTTTTCAAATGCTGACGAACGGCGGGGCCGTAGGTTGGGTCGGCGAGGGCAAACTCAGTGAAGGCGGTAAAATAGCTTTCGAAATTCCCGATGTCATAGCGTGTTTCCACAGGCGAAAGGGGAACGCCCAGAAAACGTTTCTTGTCATGGACCATGCGGCGGATGGCGTCGGTCAATTGGATTTCATCGCCTTTGCCTGGCTGCGTGTTGCGCAGGTATTCGAAGATTTCCGCCGAAAAAACATAGCGTGCCGCAACGGCCATACAGCTTGGCGCGTCTTCAATCGATGGTTTTTCAACAATGTCATCCAGTTCGAAGAATTCCCCGTGGTCACGTCCCGGCTGCGCGATGCCGTATTGAAAAACCTCGTCACGCGGCACTTCCTCGAACGCGATAACTCCTTTAACGTCGCCGTGCTTTTCAAAAAGATCGACCATGCGTTTGACGATTTTCGATTCGGAACCGCGTCCGATGATCGAATCACCCAGGGCGACGACGAAACGCTGACCGCGAACAAAGGGTTCGGCGCAAAGCACGGCGTGTCCCAGTCCAAGTTGTCGGCGTTGGCGCAGGTAGAAATAATCGGCGTCTTCCCGCTCAAAGGCCAGCTCTGCAAGCAGTTCCTCCTTGCCGGTTGCACGCAGGCTGTCGATCAATTCATTGTCGATGTCAAAGTGGTTTTCAATCGCCGTTTTGCCCGCTCCGGTGATGAACAACATGCGATGCACACCTGAGCGGATCAACTCCTCGACGACATACTGCACAACCGGTTTGCCCGCCACTGGCAACATCTCTTTCGGCTGGCTTTTGGTCAGGGGTAGCAAACGCGTCCCGCGTCCCGCAACGGGAATAACGGCAAGATCAATCATTTCAGTTGTCCTCCGAAGAAGATGGTTATGTACATAATGACGCAACCCTTCATTTTAGACCAAAAAACATCTTTCAGCAAGTCATTCGTAAACCGTGTTTTGCCGTGACCATCAAAGTCACATTTTTTGCGTGCCCGGTCCAAATCTCCCTTCAGAATTTGGCCGTAATCCCGCTTCAGGATGTCGGTAGCCTGTTCGGAGGTGATTTCCCCAAAGTTTGATCCTTTCGCGACAGCGAATCACGGCTCCTTGCATCGTATTATTCAACTCTTTGCGATGCCGCCCTGCACCGTTTTAGGTGCCGAGGACAAAACAACGGCGGGTTAGCGATTCAAAACACCGTTGATGAAATGGGCGAGCAACTTGAACAATTCGAAGAGATTTTGCTCAACGAAGTCCGCTCGCAGGAAGAGTTGCCGCTTGAGGATGCGAAGGTGTTCGCTGTGAGTTTGGACGGTGCCAATGTCCGGCTCAACACGCCTGGCAAGAAGAAAGGTCGCCCGACAGAACGTCCGAAAGATGATGATTCGATGTCGCGCCAGACGCCGAGTTGTTTCACGAACGCGATGGTCGGCGTTTGTAGCCTGTACGGTGAAGTGCCTGAAATTACGGGCGAAAACAGCAGTTTTTACTCTGCATTCTGCACTCACATCGCGTCTGACGTTTTTGCACAACAACGCCTACTTGATGGAGTACAAGCGATTCCGCGAGAACGGCTGGCCGATTGGCAGCGGCCCGGTCTTTGTGCCACCAGCGCAACAAAAAGCGGCGTGCAAAAACATCGTGAAACAGCGAATGTGCTGTAGCGGAATGCGCTGGAGCATCTCCGGCGGACAAACGGTTTTGACCCTTCGCAGCATCGTCAAGTCCAGCCGCTGGCCGCTCTTCCGGGCGGCATACAAAAAACTTGGAAAATTGCCCAAATTACCGCAACCTGCGTAAAGTTAAAGGTACACCCAAAGTTTAAAAAATGAAAATTCAGAGCCGCATGGGACCAAGGCGACAAAATCAGAGCCGCAAGAGTTATCGAGCGGTCGAACAAGGAAAGGTTTTCCCCACTTCGACCGCTCGATAACTCTCGCGGCTCTGATGATCCATGACTATCGCAGATATGATCGTTTGGCCTGCTTACAGCGACAAGGTATATTCCACCAGATCGTCCACTTCCTGTTCGGTCATGCCCTTGACGTCGCCACCGACACGGTGGCCGTGTGCGCCGTCGATGAAAAGGTCGTGCATGTCAACATATCTCCCGTCATGCAGGTAGGGAGCGGTGCGCCAGACTTCGATCAGCGTCGGCGTATCGAAATTCCCGCCCCATTTGTCGATGTCGGCGTCGCGGTCGAGCGGACCGTTCGTATCCACATCGTGCATCTTCCCGTCGGCAAAATAATTGTCTTCCGGGTGACACTTGAAGCAACCGATCCGTTCGCTGTTGAACAAAGCCTTTCCGCGTTCGGCGGATTCGCTTAACTTGCCGGCGACGAGATAGGGGCTTTTCAGCGGGCGCAATTCGGCAAACATGGCTTCAATATCCTTGCAAACCTCTTCGCCCGGCACGGAGAACAGGATAAAGTGAAAACCCGTGCGAATGGCGTAATAAGCGTCAGGCCGGACGCCCCGCCACATGGCCGGGGGCAATTCCTGCGCATAAAGCATCGACTTTGCGTTTTTCAGGTTCCCCGATCCGTCATTGAGCAGGTCCCAGTTGAGGCCGTCGGCACGAACATCCGGGTGGCAACTGGCGCAACTTTGCCATTGCTGCATACAGAGGGTTGCGTCATGCCAGGCAAGCATTCCACGCCGGGCAGGCGTCATCTCCGGTTCCGGGCCGAGCGGAATCGACGAGACTTTCGGACGCGGAGCCGCCGTCTCGACGACATCAACCGTATCGCTGAAATAGGCACCCAGGTAAACATCAGTACCAATGGCCGCGACCGAACGCGGGGCGCGTCCGGGCAGTTTGCGAATCCGTGTTTTCATGCCCACCAGGAAGGCCAGGTCGTTTTGCACATTCGCGCGAATCGAAGACGAATAGGTGCCGCGGGTATCGTAAAGCCCGAGTGCCTTGGCTTCTTCGAGCGTCTCAGGCAGTTTAAGCAGTTTTTCGAGCATCGGTTGCGTTTTGACGATGCATAACTCATGCGACCCCGCAATGGCAATGTACAACAGCGAACCGTCGGCGGACGTGGTGACGGCCCAGGGATTGGCCGCTCCCAGGTCAACATCGTCCAGCAACACGGTATTCAACAAACTCATGCTTTGAACGTCAATAATATTGAGCGAGTTCGTGTTGATCCAGCCGCGTTCGATTTGTGTTGTCGGCAACGGGTAACGCGCAAGGATCGCAACGGAATACACATATTTGCCGTCCGGCGAAACACAAATGTCATGTTGGCCGGTCGTCCCGTTGGGCAACCGGATATTGCCGACTTGCCCTGACGCCAAATCGATGGTTGTCACCTCGCAAGCCACATCAAACGAATCCGCTTTGTCATTCGGGATAAAATTCGCGATGAAAAGCGTTTTGCCGTCCGGGGTGACAGCGGTGGAAATCGGTTCGCGAACCGCCTGATAGACTTTGGCGTTTGCGGCAAGATTGGCGGCATTGTACTCAAAGACCGTTGCGTTAAAACGGTTGCAAACAAACAGTCGTTTGCCGTCCGGGGTGAAAATCGGGGCACAGGGAAAATGCCCAGTCTTGGCTCGGACGATTTCTTTCCCGTCGGACGGGTTGATCAACACGACCACGCCGTAATCATCGCCGCAGGTCACCGCAAGTGCCTTTCCGTCCGGCGACATGGCCATGCCGTTCGGATGGTTGGGGACGGGAAATGTTTTCACAACGGCCTTATCAGCTGTCGAAACAACGGCAATTTCTGCGGCGTCTTGGTTCAGCACATACAACAGGGTGCCGTCGGTGGTTGGAATCATAGCAATGGGTCCTTTGTAACTGCCGGAATCAACCGACAACACAGTTTGTGGAACCATCACCAAAGCAATCAGCACGACATTCACTACACTCAAGGCGAAAATTTTCTTGGTCATAAAAAAGGTGCTCCTTAATATCGGACGAAATCGTCTCCCACGGACAACAAAACAAGTGACATTGGTAACGCCCCGAAAATGAGGCTCAAGTTGCATTATCATATAAACAGATTCCAATTGCAAGCCGTCGCTTCATTTTTCAAGAATATTTACCTGACAGAAAAAAAATAAATTTTTTCGTTTTTTTTGCCGGAACTCAGGCGACGCCATTTTGGGCAAAGTGACTTGTTGTACGAAAAAATGGTGACTTGGTTTACAATGCGGATTGGTCGGAACCCTGGAAAACAACCATCTTCTGAGTTGTAAATTCTGTCTCAATGAAAAGCAATTAATCCAATTTTGTACAACAATTCTAGTGCGGAATTAAGCTATAATTAATGTTGTGGTTGTGATTGTCTCCTCGTGATATCACTTACATACATGATTATCAATGAAGAGATTCCAGAGAACCATGCAAACATGCCTGCGGATTTGACCGAAACGGAGCAAAAACATGTCCCAAAGTCAATACGAAGAGTCGTCTGTTTTGGATGCCTCTCCCGTGGTTTCCACATATTTTGCCTCGCCGGAAAGATCGCCGGAAGAGGAAATCTTCCGACAGTCGATAAAAATCCAGCTTCAGGAAATGCTTGTCACGGCCTTTGATGCTGTGCCGATCACCCTGGTCATTCTCAACAACCATCGCCAGATTATTGGAGTCAACAGCCAGACGAAGTCGCAGTTTGGTGACCATGTGTTGGACGTGATGGGAAAACGTCCCGGCGAAGCACTTCACTGTACAACTGCCACTGAAGGTCCTGGGGGATGCGGAACGGCAAAGGCTTGTGCCTCATGCGGTGCAGTCAAAACGATTTTGCATGGGATTGAGACCGGCAAGAAGGCGACAGGCGAGTGTTGCATCGAATCGGTTGGCACGGATGGTCGTGTCCATTGCATCGAATTGAAAGTGACCGTCTCACCGTTCAAAATTGATGGTGAAACCTTCTATTCGCTGATTCTTGAAGACAACTCACAAAACAAACGAATCGAGGTTTTCCAGCGATTGTTTTTTCACGATGTTCTCAATACAATTGGCTGTATCAAGGGCTATGTTGATATTTTGCAACAAGATGACGCCGGTCGCCCTCAAGAATCAGAGGGTGACGACGGCAACGAATTCATCCCGTTTTTGGCGGAGTTGTGCGATCAATTGCAAGACGAGGTCACTGCGCACCGGCAATTAATCAGTGCTGAAAACGGCGAGCTGACCGTCCAGCGGAACAGCATACAGCCGAATAAGCTTCTCATGGCACTGGCGGCAACTTACCAAAAACATGAAATCGGCCAGGGACACAGGATCACCGTGATGCCTTCCACCGAGCGGAACATCAGCACCGACCGCCTGTTACTCATGCGGGTTTTGGGCAACATGACGAAAAACGCAATAGAAGCTTCTTCTCCCGGGAGTACCATTTCGCTTTCGGCGATAGAAAAGGACGGAAATATCACATTCAACGTCAGCAACCCCGGTGTGATTCCTGAGGAAATCCGCTACCGGATTTTCAAACGGTCATTCAGTACGAAGCAAAAAGTCGGACGCGGTATTGGAACCTACAGCATGAGATTACTGGGTGAGAATTATCTCGGTGGAAAGGTCGATTTTACCTCTGACGAAGAAACCGGCACGACATTCCGAATCATTCTGCCCATACAACAGGAGGGCTAAGGCATACACAGGCGAGATGGTTACCCGTAACCGCAATCGCCAATGTCTCAAAATGAAGGCAAAATGAAGGCAAAATGAGGTTTGGGCGGGTTTTTCCCTCATCGCTTGACACAGGTTTGAAATTGCCGCCACGGCAACATCGCCATGACCTGCGAGAATATCATTTTGCCCTTGTGCATGTGACCTGCTCCGAAGGTGAAATAACCGTACAGTCAAATTCAATTTCATATCGTTACTGGTCGGTTGTAGTTGTAAGTTAATGTGATATCAATAGGTTATATCAAATTTGATTTTTGTTCTTCGGACGCTAGTGGCCGTTTCAGATAAAATCTGTCCTTTTTTCATACGAACCCTCCGAAACAACGAAATTGACGGGTTGTTGTGCTGGTGGCACCAAACGAATCCCGCCCCCGCCGATTGCTCAACGAAAGCGTCGCCGGAAAAGCTGCCGTAAGGGCACTCGTAATGTTGCGTCGCCAACTACTCAATTATTTTCCGCTACGGTGCGGGTGAACCTGAAAAAATCCGTGGAGTTCCACCCGTGACAATCCGTGGCTGAAAACCCCAACCGGTCACTGACGTTCCCGGCTACTGTTTTCTGTAGCAATCACACCACGACCGCTCTGCCAACCGATGGCATACCAAAACGCTTCTGCTATAATGCCGATTAGTGGTTATATTGACGTTTTCATCGACCGTACCAATGGGAGTCACACATGCGGCCGTATCGGATTTTTGCCATTGGTGAAGTGCTTTGGGATATGCTCCCGACAGGGAAAAAGGTTGGTGGTGCGCCGGGTAATTTCGCCTGTCATTGCCGCAAGCAGGGGGCGGATGCCGATGTGATCTCACGGGTTGGCGACGACGCGTTGGGCCACGAATTGCTCGCGTTTTACCGGTCCGTCGGCCTTTCGACCAATCATATCGCCGTTGACCCGGATCATCCAACCGGTGCGGTTGACGTCGAACTCGACGCGGACGGCCAACCACGCTATGTGTTCCGCGACGACGTTGCCTGGGACCATCTTCAGGCTGACGATGGCACGCTTGCCCTGTTGCAAACCACCGACGCGATTTGCTACGGTACGCTGGCCGGCCGCCGTGCCGAATCGCTTCGGACATTGCAAACGATGATCGCCGCGCCGCCGGAAACGACACTCCGCGTGTTCGACGTCAATTTCCGGGCACCGCATTACACAAAGGAAACCGTTCTCACGCTACTCCCGTCAGCGAACATTCTCAAACTCAACGACGAGGAACTGCCGATTCTCGGCCAGATGCTCGGGCAAACTACAACTGACCCGGTGGTCTTGGCCCGATGGCTGATCGATCACTACCGCTTCAAGTTGCTTGCACTCACTCGCGGCGAACACGGCAGTCTCCTGCTCACTGCCAATGACATGTCGGGCTACCGCAGCCGTCCGGTGCAGGTGGCCGATACGGTCGGGGCCGGCGATGCGTTCACAGCCGCTACGGTCATCGGTTTCCTCGACGGGCGGCCGCTCGGCGAAATCAACCGCACTGCGTCCGACCTGGCCGCCCACGTTTGCACCTACCCTGGTGCCATGACGCCGTAGTCATGCAGAGTGTAGAGTGCAGAGTGGCCACGCTGTGACCGCCGTCATCAGAGCCGCGACAGTCATGGAGCGTTTTTTTACTGTTTCGATCGCCGTCATCAGAGCAACAATCTTACGGTTATGATTGCGGAATAACCATTCCGTGACCGTCGCAAGAAACAGCAACCGGGAATGCAGTGAGGTCACGGAGAGGGCGGAGAGGGTGACGGCGTGCATGATTTCCGCCATCATTCTCCTTGAAATTTCAACGAATACAGATCAGCGTCTTTCATCACGATACGCAGACGCATCGGCTGACCGATCAGTTCTTTCAGACTCTTGGTAACATTTCAGCCCAAAATTTGTAAAAACTGATATTTTCGTGAATTGGGAATTCTAGTACAACATGGTTTATGGTGAAAAAGGGAGGCACATTTCCCGATGTTCAGGCGTTGCTT
>WRMR01000042.1 GCA_009776995.1 Planctomycetaceae bacterium
GATTGTCCCGGTGGTTGTACCGTCGGAAGAATCAGGCGTTGCGTTGGACGATGTGCTGGGTTCAAAAATCGCCTACACCGACGACGGCACGGCGATCAACAGCGGCAAGTACGACGGGTTGCCGACCGCCCGATTCAAGGAACAAATCACCGCCGACCTTGCCGCCGTCGGGCTGGGCCGCAAAGCGGTCAATTACAAGCTCCGCGACTGGCTCTTCAGCCGCCAGCATTTTTGGGGCGAACCGTTCCCCATTCTGCACGAACTCGACGCGAACGGTCAGCCGAACGGCCGCATCCGGGCATTGACGTCGGACGATCTGCCGATTGACCTGCCGAAGGAAATCGCGTTCGACGCCAAACACAACACGCCGGAGCCGCCGCTCGAAAAAGCCCCGGAAAGCTGGCTATACGTGACGCTCGACGGCAAACGCTACAAACGCGAAACGAACACCATGCCGCAGTGGGCCGGCTCCTGCTGGTACTATCTCCGGTTCCTCGACCCGAAAAACAGCAAGGCGTTCGTTGATCCCGAAATCGAAAAAGCGTGGATGCCCGTTGACCTGTATGTCGGCGGGGCGGAACATGCCGTGCTACATTTGCTCTACGCAAGATTCTGGCACAAGGTGCTGTATGATCGCGGCTATCTTTCGATGTCCGAACCGTTCCAGAAACTCGTCAATCAGGGCATGATCCTTGGAGAGATGGAATTTACAGAGTTCAGAATTCAAGTATCGGAAGAAATGATCGACCGCAACGGGGGCTGTTTCTTCAACCCCGGGACTCATCAGGATATTCCTGTTGTCAAAATCGAATCGTCGCGAAACAATGGCAGGATCGAAGCCCGTGTCTCGGCAAAACACGTCGATATCCAGCGTGATGGCACCGGTTATTTCATGGGCACGACTTTCCCGTGCTTGTCCGTAAAACACGACATCACACAAGTGGTGAAAAAAGGCGAAGCGTTTGTCCTTGCCGAAGATGAAAGCATTGTCATTGACGCCCGCTCGTACAAAATGTCGAAGAGTCGCGGAAACGTGGTCAACCCGGACGATGTGGTCAGCAATTACGGGGCGGATTCGCTGCGTCTTTACGAGATGTTCATGGGGCCGCTTGAAGCGGTCAAACCGTGGTCGATGGACGGCGTGAGCGGTGTGCGCGGTTTTCTCGACCGTGCGTGGCGCATGGTGGTGCCTGCCGACCTCGAAGACGCCGTATTGCTCGACTGCGTGCAGGATGTCGAACCGACGCCCGAACAGAATCGCGTCCTGCACAAAACGATCAGAGGCGTGACACACGATATTGAGAACATGCTGTTCAACACGGCGATTGCGAAAATGATGGAATTCACCAATTTCTTCACGAAGCAGGATGTGCGTCCGATGTCAGTGATGCGGCGATTCGTGTTGCTGTTGTCGCCGTTTGCGCCGCATATCGCCGAGGAACTCTGGCAACTGCTCGGCGGTCAAACAACGCTGGCTTACGAACCGTGGCCCACGTTCGACGAATCGCTGATTAAGGAAGACACGCTGACGATTCCCGTGCAAATCAACGGCAAACTGCGGGCAAAACTCGATGTGCCCACTGGTCTCAATACGGCACAAACCGAAGCCCTCGTCAAATCCGACGCCAAAATCGCCGAACTGCTCGCCGGGAAAACCATCGTCAAGGCCGTCATCGTGCCGGAACGGATGGTGAACTTTGTGATAAAATGAGATTGTTCACCACGAAATCACGAAGAAGCACGAGAGTTTTCCTGGTGAGAATGATTCGTGCTTTTTTAGATCAAATGGTTTCTCTTCCATGTGAGAACAGTAATGATGTGCAAAGCAAACGGAGATCAAATTCGTCCTCTTGAAACAATCCCGCCGATAGAGTAACATAAATCTTTCGCTGGAAAGTTTTCAACCACATTTATCGTGGCGTCACGATTGAAACATTGAAAGCGTAAAGATAGGATGAAGCCGGTACTCCGGCGCAATGACGATTATCATTGAAAGCAACCCATGTCGAACAAAGAGAGCAAGGGTGCAAGTGACGCCGTTTGGGTGTTGGACGCACACGGGATTTTGTACCAGGTGTTTCACGCGCTGCCGAGCGATCTGAGCAGTCCGCGCGGTGAGCCGGTCGGGGCGATCTTCGGATTCGTGCGAGACCTGCTAACGCTGTATTTCGACCACAAACCCGCGTTGCTGTTTTGCGCGTTCGATATGCCGGGACCAACGTTTCGGCACGACATTGACGCCGAATACAAGGCCAACCGCAAGGAAATGCCCGAACCGCTTTCGGTGCAGATCAAGTTGTTGCAACCTGTGTTGGAAGCGTTTGGCATTCCGATGTTCGGCGTACCGGCGTTCGAGGCCGACGATCTCATGGCGACGATTGCCACCCGTGCCGAAACGTCCGGGAAAAATTGTGTGTTGGTCACTGCCGACAAGGACTGCCGCCAATTGATCACCGACCGCGTTTCACTGTTCCATCTGCGGAAACAGGCGTTTTATCGTGCGCAAAACCTTCTCGACGATTGGGGCATTCGGCCCGACCAAGTTGTCGATTTTCAAGCGATGGTCGGCGATTCGAGCGACAACGTGCCGGGTATCCCGCTCATCGGGCCGAAACTCGCGACGCAACTTTTGCAGCAATACGACACACTCGAAAACATCCTTGACCATGCCGATGAAGTTTCCGGCCAAAAGCGGAAGGAAAACCTGAAAAACGGTCGTGGCACGGCGATGATGTGCCGCGAACTGGTGCGGCTGCGGCGCAACGTGCCGCTGGAAATCAATTGGGATGCCGGTCGTGTGCGGGGCTTTGATGGTGAACTGCTCCGGGCGATGTGTCACCGCTTTGGGTTTCGCTCGATACTGCCGAAAATTGAGATGCTCGTGCAGGAGTATGGGACGCAAACAATCGAATCGGCGACGGTTGACGACGATTCACATGTTCCCATCGTATCACAACCTCATGAGAAAACTCCGGCCACCTCACTTTTTGATTATCCGAAGATACATGCAATCGCGTCACAAGGTGACGCGACTCACTCCAAACTCCCAGCTCCCACGTATCACCTTGTCAACGATGACTGGACTTATGAAAAATTTCTCGCGGCGTTTCGCGCGATGATCGCCGAGCGCGGTTGCGACGCCTGTTTTTCGTTCGATCTCGAAACAACGGCACTCGAGTACATCAACGCACAAATCGTCGGCATGTCGTTCTGCTGGCAAAATGACGAGGCGTGGTATATCGCATTACGTGCCCCGCTTGGCGAGCCGGTACTCAAGCAAGACGCCGTGTTTGCCGAACTGCAACCGATCCTTGAAAACGCCGCCATCGGCAAGATCGGGCAGAACATCAAATACGACATGTTGATTCTGCGGAAATTCGGTGTACGACTGGCCGGGGTGCAATTCGACACGATGATCGCCGATTATCTCCTGCACGCGGGCGAGCAAAGGCACAATCTCGACGATCTGGCCGAACGTTACCTCGGACACGCGACAATCAAAATTCACGAACTCATTGGCACAGGCAAAAAACAACGGCGCATGGACGAAGTGCCAAGCGAACTTGTGTGCGATTACGCCGCTGAAGATGCGCTGATTCCCTGGCTTTTGCGGCCCATTCTCGAACCGATGCTCGAACAGCAGCAATTGATGCCGCTGTTTCAAACGCTCGAACTGCCGCTCATCGACGTGCTGGTCGAACTCGAAGCGAACGGCATTACGATTGACGTCGGGCAACTTCGCACACTGAGCCGCCATTACGCCGAACGGCTTGCACAACTCGAAACGGAGATTCACGACATTGCGGGCGAAACGTTCAACATTGCCTCGCCGAAACAGTTGCAGACGATCCTGTTCGACAAGCTGAAACTGCCGGTCGGCAAGAAAACGAAAACCGGCGCGAGTACCGACATTGAAGTGCTGGAACAACTCGCACCGATCCACCCGATTGCGGAAAAACTGATCGAATTTCGCCAGGCGTCAAAGCTCAAAGGCACGTACATTGACGCACTCCCGCTACTGGCCGACCCGCAAACACACCGTGTTCATGCGTCGTTCAACCAGGTTGTGACAGCCACCGGACGGCTCAGTTCGAGCGACCCGAACCTGCAAAACATCCCCATCCGCACCGAAGAAGGCCGCGCCATTCGCACCGCTTTTGTACCGGGCAAACCGTTTGACGCGATTCTTTCCTGTGATTATTCACAAATCGAGTTGCGTGTGCTGGCCCATTTTTCCGGCGACGAAAATTTACGGCAAGCGTTCGAGTCCGGCGAAGACATTCACGCCAGCGTTGCCGCACAGGTTTATCACGTCCCGCCCGGTGAGGTCACGCCGGAAATGCGCCGCACGGCCAAGGCGGTCAACTTCGGCATCATTTATGGACAGTCGGCCTTCGGACTGGCCAAACAACTCGGCATCGAACAGCACGCCGCCGCCGATTTCATTGAAGCGTATTTTGCGAAATACCCGACGATCAACCGGTTTCTCGACACAACGCTCGACGCCTGTCTGCGTGACGGGTTCGTGACAACGTATGCCGGGCGGCGGCGGCGCATTGCAGGCATCCGTCCGAATCGCGTCGGGCAGCTCAACCTCTCCGAACGCACGGCGATCAACACGGTCATCCAAGGTTCCGCCGCCGACCTGATGAAAATGGCAATGATCGCCGTTCACCGCCGCATTCAGAGCCAGCAGTGCAAGCAAGGGACAGAGCAATTTGCCGCCCGAATGTTGTTGCAAATTCACGACGAACTCGTCTTCGAGGTCACCCGGGCAAAACTTACTCCGTTTGAACAAATGCTGCGCACCGAAATGTCCCTCGGCCAACCGTTGAACGTACCGCTGGTCGTTGACATTGCCGTCGGTGACCACTGGGGTGCGGCGAAATAAGATTTGTACCCACGCAGAAATCCTGTGATCCTTTCAATCAGAGCATCGTTTTTTCACGAATCCCAGATAAAAAGGAACATTCATTATGCCAAACAATCCGGCAACAATCGGACCTTATCAATGCGGTGAAGGGCGACCGTTGCTTCTCATCGCAGGGCCATGCGTGCTTGAGGAAGCCGTTCTGCCCGTCATTGCGGAAACGTTGCTCGACCTCATGACACGATTTCCGGTGCAGGTGATTTTCAAAGGCTCGTTCGACAAGGCCAACCGCACAAGTCTCTCGGCCAATCGTGGACCGGGACTGGCACGCGGGCTGCAATGGCTGGCCGAAATCAAAGCGAGCTATGGCTTGCCCGTGACGACGGACATTCATGAATCGTATCAGGCCGAAGCGGTCGGCGAAGTGTGCGACCTGGTGCAAATCCCGGCCTTTCTTGCGCGGCAGACCGACCTGCTGCTCGCGGCGGCCAAAACAGGCAAGGCCGTTCACGTCAAGAAGGGTCAGTTTCTCGCTCCCTGGGACATGCGGCACGTTGTTGATAAACTCGAAGGCGGCGGTTGTTCCAACATTCTGCTCGGCGAGCGCGGCACGTTTTTCGGGTACGGGCGGCTGGTCAACGACATGCGGAGCCTCGTCGAGATGCGGTCGCTCGGTGTGCCCGTCGTGTTCGACGCAACGCACAGTGTGCAGGAACCGGGCGGACTCGGCGGCGCAACCGGCGGCAATCGTGAAATGATTTTCCCGCTTGCCCGCGCGGCTGCGGCGGTCGGCATTGACGCTCTGTTTGTCGAAACACACCCGACGCCGGAAACCTCGCCCAGCGACGGCCCGAACATGCTCCCGCTCAATCGCTGGGACGAGTTCCTGGAACCGGTTATCGCGATACGGAATGCTTTCTAAACAATCGTGTACCAGCGAGGCATGACTGCAACCCAAAAAAACTTCGATTGTGTCATTTCGCGATTTCGCATATAATGCCGCACGTTTGCCTTTGAATTTCTCGCAGAGGCCGCAAAGATCGCAGAGATAATGATTGTGAGTACAAAAACTCTGCATCCTCCGCGTTCTTTGCGAGAAATATTCCCTGAACACGTTACGGAGATTGAAAAATGCGACACATTCTGAAGTTGCTGGCGATTCTGGCGGTTGTTGTGATTTTTGCACAATCTGTTGCCCGTGCCGAGGAGCGATACCTCGACGCACTGGGGCGGATTCAAACCCGGTACGAGTCCCTGGATGAACTCAAGCCGTTGCTGGCACTGACCGTCTCGTCGCTCGACGAGTTCCCCGGTGCGGCGGAAGCGTTTGATGCCTGGGCGGAGCCGTGTGCAGAGTATTTCGCCGCGTTGAACGAACTGGAAGAAACACTCATCGCGGAAGGCGACGAGCGGCTCACGTCGCTGCTGGCCGACACGTCGATCACCGGCACGTTCCAGTTTCGGCTGTTTTTGGGGCGCGACGCCGTTTACCCCGTCCTGCTGTTCCCGCTGAAATCGGAACACGCGATCCCGAAGCAAACGCTCACGCAGACTCAATTCGTCGTCCCACACAGCGACGGGCAAACGATTGGCCTGATCCAATACTGCTGGGGTGCTCACGGGCATTGGGGATACGTCACTGTACCGGGGCTGGGTGATGTGATTGACCAGGCTCTTGCGGAGGGTCAGAGCCGCGACAGTCATGGAGCGGTCACGGTGGAACAGAGTCTCAAGCACTTCGACCGCTCCGTTACCGTCGCGGCTCTGATGGGAGCGGAATCTGACGAACCGGTTCTGGTTTCACTGACGCTCTTTTGCGAAAATTTTCCGCAAGAGTTTTTACAAACCGGCGATTTTCTCTTTACATCCTATTTCGAGCTTATACCCAATCTTATGACAATGCAGGGAGATTTTGAAATGGACTATGAGGCCGCCGCAGGGTTGTCCACCATAACACTGTATTCGTCCATCATCAAAAACCTGCGAACGATTTGCGAGGGTGTGCGGCAGTTGACCGTTCAGGTGATTCCCGACCGTGAAACCGGCGGGCTTGTCCTGTCGGCGACCACCGAATACCAACCCCATTCCGATCTGGCCGAACAGAACCGGATTCGCCGTGACCATCGGCAGACGCTCGCCGGGTTTTACCAGCCGGACGACGCGATTTTCGCCTTCGCCGAAGGTGTTGCCCCGCGTCTCGAGGAAAAATCGTTCCTCGTTGGTCTGGGCCACGTCATGGCTGCTGGTGCCGACGCCCACATCCGAAACCAGGAATTACGCATTTCAACGCTGAAATATGCGGAAACGACTCAAGGCGAAACAACTGATGATGAGGAATTTTCATCAGAAAGTCTCAGTTATACCATTGGTGACAGAGATCACACTCTTCTGAAACTCGATGTGGATCAGGCGAAACTGAAAATCATGGCCTCGCTCGTTGAAAACGTTATCAGCAAGACGCTGTTTCCGTCGTTACTGGCCAACTGGCAGGAAGTTGCCGTGACGGTGGACGGTGACGCCATCGTTCTTGCGGCCGTTCGTGTGACCAACGGACAAAATGTCGCGGAATGGATTGACGCCTTGCTGAAAACGGCCGGCGATGAAGAGAAAAATATCAACGATTATCCCGCAGACTTTCAAGCCCCGGAAGAAGCCTGCAAGGGTTTTCGTTTTTTCACCGCCACGGTGCCGATTCCAGAGTCTCGAACATTTCTTGGAAGAGAAGAGTGGGAAAATAACGATGGTACGCTCGATGTCATTGAAACAAGAAAGGATATCAAACGCGCCGAATGGCTGGACGGGAAGAGCCTGTCGTATTGCCTGGCGGTGTCGGACGAGGTGGCGGCTGTGGCGGCGGGATTGTCGCCTGTCGATGCAATGCAACGTCTGAAGGACGCCATCGACCGCAATGAGGTTGCCCGCAACGCTGAAGAACAGGCTTTCCCGGAAACCGTGCTGGTGTTTGCCGTTCCCACGCCGGAACAACGGCAACGGCTGGGGGTCTTGATCGACGACAACACCTTGTGGGAAGATGAGAACAATGAGCATGAGGAAAGCAACCCACAACCTGACTTACCGGACTGGCCGTTGGGACAACTCCGCGTCCGGTCGGTTCTGACGGACACGTCACGCACCGACCGGGTGCATCTCAGCCGGGAAATGCTGGAAAGTGTGTACCGTGTATGGTTTGACGGTTCCGGCGTTCATACGGCCATCAAACGAAAACGGAATGAATCGCAATGAGGGGCATGACCACTGAAACGGATTCACTCAATCCGAGCCACTCAGTCAGAGCCGCAATCGTGATATGTTCGAAATTTCTGACATTGCATCAGACCCAAGATTACCACTTCAATAGAATAATTGGAGCGCAGTTGGGAGCGACTATACAAATAAGAGTTCAAAGTGCAGAGTAAAGAAGTGAGGAGTGAGGAGAAGAAGCATTCTAACTTCTTTACTTTGCATTCTGCATTTTCCCACTTTGCACTTCTTCCCTGACGCCTTGTTTTGCGTACCGGAATTTTGTTTTGAGTACAAAAATCCGTGCGCAAAGTGGGATTGGCCGGAGTTTTCTTTTTGTCCGCCGAAGTTTTTTTCTTGTTCGCCGCATTTTTTTTCCTGGTTGTCATCATTTGACCTTTCCCGTTCGTACTTGAGAATTTGTCAATTTCCGTTGAAAAATCACAGGTTCCACTTTCGATTGGCCGTGGAACACTTTGACTTTGACATGAAACAATCCCGGGTCAACTTATGATAGTTTGCGCACGGCTTTTTGTACTCAAAACAAAAATTCCGATACGAATTCCGCGTTTTTTTGCCAAATTGCTGACAGATTTTAACGCGCAGACGGGTTAATCCGGCGTTTTTTTAACGCGAAACACGCGAAACAACGAAATTGACGAAATTTTGAGGCACACGCCGTTCGTATGTTTCGTGCTTTCGTTGGTTCGTATTCAATTTTCACCACGAAGGTCACGAAGAACCACGAAGATTTTTTATTTCACGCAGAGGCCGCTGAGCAAACAGCCTTGTTCAGTGCGATCACCGCGATCTTACCGCCGACAAGTCGTGGCGGAATTCCGGGCTGTTGTTCTTGTTGGAAATATTTCCGTCTGCCTGCCGTTTTATTTTTCCCAGCCGGTCGTTTTTGCCCGTCTGGATTCTGCGATAGAATCTTACTATTTGTCACAAGAGGAGTTGTGGACCTCAAAGCAGGAATAAAATCCTGATTGAGTGGGAAAAATCTCATTTTCCTTTGTGGTTGTCCGATGTAGTGATTGTGACATCGCGCGATCATTCTCATTTCATAAGAGTGATTTGAGCAAAGCGAGGTCACCTTTCAGGGATGGTAGAGTGTTCTGCAGGACGCTTCGAACTCATCACCTCACGACGGTTTTCTTTGATGAGACAGTGCGTGAGGTTGTTTCTCAGACGATATAAGGCGATGAGATGAGATTACTATCCCCCCGCACCATGATGCAATGCTTCTGCGCGCGGCACAACACAAAGACATGTTTTGCCGCCATGCTCTTGTTCGCCATAGCGACCACAGGTTTGTTTGCCCAGGACCTCGATATGCGCTACCAGCCGATTTCCCCCTTGGGCAATGTCGGCGAAATCACGCTCCCCGAAGAAAAAATTGAAGTGTCCGGCAGTACGGACATCCTGATTCCCTCGCTGAACGCGGTCATCTTTGTGGACAACCAGTCGATGGTGCGTTCCCCGGCTCCCGACGGCGTCGGAGTCATGATTGAAGGGTCGGACCTCGGGTTCATCCGGACAGGCAGTTTCAACCGCGTCGTTGAAAATTACCTCCACCAGCCGGTCAGCATCGCGTCGTTGAACGCCCTGGCACGCGACGTCATCATGTACTACAAAAACAACGGTCGTCCGGTCGTTGACGTCAGCATTCCCGAACAGGACATCACCAACGGCGTCGTCTATGTCGTTGTCACTGAAGCCAAACTGGGACAGGTTTCGTTTGAAGGAAACCGTTATTTCAGTTCCAATGTGTTGTGCCGTTATAATACGTTGCAGCACGGCCAGCATCTGACAGAGCGTCAGATGCTTGAAGAGTTGCGATGGTACAACGAAAGCCCTTTCCGCAGAGTCAACGTCGAGATGCGGCCGGGGCAGAACTTCAGTGAAACCGACGTTGTTTACAAGGTCAAGGACCGCTTGCCGTGGCAGTTTTATGCCGGATATGATGACACGGGAACACGGGCAACCAGTCTGGAACGTCTTTCCGTCGGTGCAATCTGGGGCAATGCTTTCCATCGCGACCACACCCTTGCGTATCAGTTGACCGCCAGTCCCAATTTCAGGGACACCGTGGCCCACTCGGCTGTCTATACCATTCCACGAGCCAACCGGGACAAATTTGTCATGTACGGCAGCTACGCGAATAATAATCCGTATATCGATCCGTTCTGGCAAAAAGGCTACTATTATGAAACAGGGTTCCTCTACGACAAAAAACTGCGAACGCATTACCTGAGTGATGACAAATGGTACGAACACAGGGCCAACATCGGGTTTCAATTCAAGGAAGTCACCAGCACACTTGATTTCGGTATGCCGGGCATACTGCCCTTGTATGCAAATGATCCGGCTCAGGTGGCGCAGATCGCTTTGGGTTACAACGCCCGACTGTTCGACAAATACGGCCTTTGGTCGCTCGGAGCCAACCTTTACATGAGTCCCGGCGGGTTTTCCAGCGGCAACTCCGCCGACGTCATGCAGCAGTATCGCGGAGGGGCGGTCAGTAAATATACTTACGCGAGACTCCGGCTCGAACGTTATCGCGACATTTTCGACCGCAAGTTCAGACTCTACCTCAAGGGTGAAGGTCAGGCGGCAACCGGCAACCTGTTCACGACCGAACAACTCGGCATGGGCGGCACCAACAGCGTTCGCGGTTACGATTCGTACCAGTTGAATTTCGACAACGCATTGCTCTTTACGGCCGAATTGCAGACGGCTCCCAAGTCGCTTGGCCTGTCGAGGTATTTGCGCACGAAGGAGCAGGACATGTTTCAGGCGGTCGTGTTCTACGATCACGGCGTCGGCTGGAACAACCACATTGATCCGGGCAATCCGTTCGATTACAAACACGAATCCATGAACAGCCTCGGCGTCGGTGTCCGTTACAGTTTGAACCCGTACTTCCAGGTCAAACTTGATTACGGCTGGCAACTCAACCGGGACGTTCCCAACAACCACGGCTCCGGGCGTCCCCACCTGAGCCTCATACTTTCAAGGTAGCCGAATCATCCGAGCCGCGAGGGTTACCGAGTGGCCGGAACTGGAACAGGCATTTCCTTCATTTTGGCATGTTGACCTGATTCGACCGCTCCATGACTGTCGCGGCTCTGATTTGATAACTCCAATGACTGTCGCGGCTCTGATGACATAGACTCTGATTTGATAACATTACGTTTTTGAGAAAAAATTCAAATCCATGCAAAAATATTTCCGTTTCGTCCCGGTATTTCTTGTTTTGATCATAATATGCGCGACCTTTGCGGCCAATCAGATTCCGGCGCAACAAAGCCGTGTCGGCAATGTTGTTGTCAACGGAACACCGGTTGCGAAGCCAAATGACGCATTGCCGTCCCGGCCGGTGCAAAAACAGACATCCCGTGACGAAGCGGACCAGTTGCGCAAACTTTCCGAATTGACGCCCCCGCCCCGACCGGAAACGTCCGGGCCATTGCCTCAACAACCATTGCCCGAAATTGCCGAACCGATGCCTGCGGTGACGCAACAGATTCCTCGCGCCGGAGCGAGGTCGTCGCAAGTCGCAGGAACACAGGTAACAGAAACACAGGCGACACAAGCAGCACCTGCAAAACCGGAAAGTCCGGCAACCAACGCGATGCAAACTCCGGTCAGCATTGATGCCGATGCAGAGATCAGTATTTCGCGTGCGTTGGAACTCTATCGGCAAAGCGATTTTGAGCAGGCCAAAACGATGCTCGAAGAAATCTGCAAGACAGACACGAAGCTCCCGCCGCCGGGGATTTTCCTGGTGCAGTTTGCGGCAACCACCGGGCAGAATGACCGTATCCGATTCTGGCTTGACCGGGCAACATGGGACCACCCGGATGACCCGGAAGCCTTTACTCTTTTGGCCGAGTTTGCGATCAATGAAAACCGGCTCGCTGAAGCCAAACTCCTGATTGAGAAAGGCGTTTCCCTGCTCAAAAACCTTGCGGACAATGAAGAACGCCGGCAGTCCGTTGAAAATTTTGCCGATTCGGTGCAGGGCAGACTCTACCAGTTGCGCGGGGACTGGGACAAGGCGCGTTTGTCCTTCGAGAAGCTCGCCGCCGTTGACAAAGACAACGCCGACGTTTTTGCCCGACTCGGATTTGTCGCCGCGAATCAGGAACAGTACGACGAGGCCCTTGCCTTTTACCAACAGGCGATTGACAAGGGTGCCAAGCTTCCTGTGCCCAAGCTGATTGTTTCGCAAATTGCCGACCAACAGGGGAAAACCGACATCGCCGACAAGTATTTCAACGACGTTATGAAGGCGACGGACATAGACCCGGAATCGATCCGCATCGCCGTGCAAATCCAGCTCCGACGTGGCAATGTCACTGAAGCGGACAGGTTTCTCCAACAGGCGATCAAGGCGGAACCGGATAATCTTGACAATTTGCTCCTGGCCGGAACGATTGATCTGTTCAAAAAGGACTATTCCGCCGCAGAAAAACGCTTCCAGAACGCGATTCTGATCAACCCCGACAGTTACGCCGCCGCGCAGGGGCTGGCCCAGGCGTTGGTCGAGCAAAATGACGCGTTGAAAAAAGAGCGGGCTTTGGCCTACGCGAAAAGCAACGTGCAAAAATACGGCGAAACCCCCGATTCACTGGCAACGCTGGCCTGGGTGTGTTTCAAATCCGACAAGCAGATTGAGGCTGAATATTTGGTCAACATCGTGTTGCAGTCGGGGGATTTGACGCCGCAGAGTGCCTATTATTTTGCGGAAATCACGGCGGCGGCCGGGCAAACCGACAAGGCCGTTCTGTTGACAAAAATCGCAGCCGGTTCCACAAGTCATTTCATGAAAAAGGCCGAAGCGGAAGCCTTGCTGAAAAAACTCGAAAGCGGGCAAGAGGTCAAACCGACTCCCACTCCTCCAGCAAACACGGACACAGAAACACCGCCGCCTGTCCGTTTTCCCGGTACGCGAAGCTGAAAGCGGGATTGAGGGTGGTCAAGAGTTGTCAAAACCACGAGCAGGTAAATCCGCCGTCCACATAAACGATGGAGCCGGTCATGTAACTGCCCGCGTTTTTCGAGAGCAACAGCAGTGCCGCGCCGATCAATTCGTCGGGGTTGCCGTAACGACGCATGGGTGTGCCGCGCATGATGTTTGCAACGCGTTCTTCGTCGAGCAGTTTGCGGTTCTGCTCCGCCGGGAAAAAACCGGGGCAAATCGCATTGGCGCGGATATTTTTCGTTGCAAACTCCTGGGCGATATTCTGCGTCAGATTGACCACACCGGCTTTCGACGCCGCGTAAGCAAAAACGCGGGAAAGCGGTTTGTCCGAAGTGACGCTGCCGATGTTGAGGATCGCGCCGCCGCCGGTGTGCAACATCGACTCGATAAACACCTGGCAGGCCAGCATCGTGCCTTTGAGATTCACGGCGAGTATCTTGTCCCATTGCTCCGAATCGACTTCGAGAAACGAATTGCCGACGTTGATGCCCGCGCAATTGATCAGCATGTCCACCCTGCCGGTCGGTTTGAGTGCCACGGCGAGTGCCTTTCTCAGCGACTCAATGGACATGACATCAACCGTGACCCAAGCGGCGTCAATGCCCTCGCCGGCAAGTTGCGCCACGCGAGTCTTGCAAGCGTCTTCGCCGACGTCGGCCACCACGATTTTCGCGCCCGCCTTGCCAATGCCGGTGGCAAGCGAACCTCCCAAAGCCCCGGCACCGCCGATCACCACGGCCACCTGGCCTGTCATTCCAAAAAGCGATTCAAGATAGTTTTGCGTGTTCATGGCTCCCCCCCGTTGTGATTGCTTCAGAGACCTCATTTTTTTATTCTACTCTTTTCAGGGCAATGACGCAATGGTACAATGACAAACTGTCCAGTGACTATTTCAACCTTTCACGGAGAAAAACCATGCCTTGCATCAATCCTTATCTTTCATTCAACGGCAATTGCGAAGCGGCGTTCCGGTTTTATCAATCGGTGTTCGGCGGCGAACTGGAACTCTACCGGTTCAAGGAAACCCCGCCGGAAGAGGAAGGCGGCTACCCTATTGCGGAAAGCGAGCAGAATCGCGTCATGCACGTTTCCCTGCCTATCGGCAACAACGTGCTGATGGGTTGCGACACTTCGGACGTCAGCGGTCCGAAAGCCAATTTCGGCGATAACATCGGACTCAGTATTTGTGCGGAGAGCGAAGAGGAAGCCCTGCGGATTTTCAACGCCCTTTCCGCAGGCGGTCAGATCACCATGCCGATGGAAAAGACGTTCTGGGCCGACTTGTTCGGAATGCTCATCGACCAATTCGGCGTCCCGTGGATGGTCAATTACGAAGCAGGAAAATGCTGCAAATGACAGACAATGGGCTTCAGATAAGATTTGATTCTTGAGGCTTTCGCAAAAAAACATTTTTTTTTCACCATGAAGACGCGAAGAAGTGCAGAGTGCAAAACGCAGAGCGCAAAGTGATAGGGTGGTCATGGCGTGACCGCCGTGTCCTATTCTTGTGCCTCTTGTTGCAATTCCGCGCCGGTTTTGCCGCCTGCCTTGCGGAGAATGGCTTTCCTTTCTTCGGCACCGGCAAGAACGTATTCATCGGCATTAGCGTTGTCAAGGGGCGTCCCACCATCTACATCTATTGCGTTGACATCCGCTCCTTGTGCAATCAGATACTCCAACACTTCAGGATTGGGACAAACCATTGCCGCATCATGTAATGGTGTTGCCCCATCGCAGTCTTTTGCATTAACACTGGCACCTTGTGCGATCAGGTATTTCACCACTTCAATGTCAGGATTATGCGTTGCCCAATGTAACATCGTTTCTTCATTGCCGTCATCAAGACGCCACAGACCCCATTCCCTCCCGCAATGGTTCTGCGTGTTGACATCGTATCCCTTTTTTTCAATGATGTATTTCACGTCGGCAAGGGTGCCTTTTTGGGCGGTTTCAAAAATGTCCCAGTTTGGACGAGCACGGGTGGGTTGTGAATCATTGTCGTGGGAATCCATATCGGTCATGGTTTGATCTTTCACACAGAGCGGGAACGCCGTGACTGTTGCGTCCTATTCCTGTTGCTCCGGTTGCAATTCCTCTGCGGTTTTAGCCCCGGCATTGTAAAGAACATCCTTGATGCGTTCGATATCAGCGAACACAAGAATCTCGTTATCATCAAGATCAGTTGTACACCCGCGTTTGTAATTCTTTTCAAATCTGTTGATGAGATCAAGCGGCGTAAAGTATTGGCGATAGCCGCCGGGACGCCAGTGTATCGCATTGACATCCGCGCCGTTTTTGAGCAGGAGTTCCATCGCCTCGATTTCAAGGACATTGGCCGCATAATGTAGCGGTGTCATGTCAAAAGCGGTTTTATCGTTGACATCCATCCCAAGTTCAATCAGACATTGCATTGCCTCGATGCTGCCGTGCCTTGCCGCCATCTGTAACACCGGATAACCGGGCGGTGAATGGATGACGCCCTCGACCTGTTCGGAATCATGCCGAATCTCAGCG